>CALCDN010000059.1 GCA_937900755.1 uncultured Acetobacter sp.
GGTCAAAGGTTCTCTGGTCAAGCAGCTTGCACCCGGCCATTCCGCTCAGCAGGCCAACGACCAGAACAGCCCGCAAAGCACGCCCCTTTTTTGCGGCATGAAAAACAGACAGCATGGCCGGACACTTCTCCACTCAAACATCTTGCGTACCAGACGCACGTATTTTGCAGGGCCTTCGCCTCCTTCTTTCGCGCTCCCGCGCGCCGGGCGCAAGCCCCTAACACCGGTTTTGACAGCGTAAAAACATGTCTCCGGCCTTAAAACTGCCTCTTGCGGTTACCGTTTGCTCTCTGGTTAACTGCAAAACCGCCGCCGGGCCTGTTCCGCCGGGCGCGCCTGTACAGCACTCCCTCTGACAGACACAGGGCAGATGGCCAGCACTCCGTCCACCGACCACACGGCTCCCTCCACCACCGCGCAGGATGCACTTGTCCTTCGCATGGACAAGGCCGCGCGCGCGCTCTTGACCTCCGGCACGGTGGAGGCGGACACCCAGGCCGAACTGCAAACCATGTGCCTGCCCATTACAGCCCTGTGGTGCCGCATCCTCCGTTTTGACCCCGCAATGCCCAACTGGCCGGACCGGGACCGGTGCGTGGTGCCCTCCTCCGCCATGCTGCCCTTGCTGGCCGCCATGCTGCGGCTGACCGCACCCGATGCGCAGGACATGACCCCCACGCTGGAATATGGCCAGCACCCCGCCGTGGAAATTGCCACCGGCCCCGCCGGGCAGGGCATGGCCGCGGCAGCGGGCATGGCGCTGGCCGAGCAGCAACTGGCCAAGCGCTATGGCCGGTCCCTGGTCAACCACCGCACATGGGTGCTCGCACGCGACAGCGACCTAGCCACGGGGGTGGCACTGGAGGCGGCGCAACTGGCCAGCCGCTTTGGGCTGAACCGCATGGCCGTGCTGGTCTGCCCTTCCCCTTTGGCGGACCCTGCGGATTTTTCGGACTCGCTGGCCCGGTTTGGCGCATCGGGGTGGAGCGTGCGCAAGGTGCGAGCACATGACCTTGGTGCCATAATGGCCGCGTTACAGGCTGTTCTACGCGCCAGAAAGCCCACTTTGCTCGCCTGCATGCCCGAACACTGTCCCACCCTGGCCGACCTGCCAGCCGAGGAGGAACTGACAGGCCCGTGGAGCCCGACCGCGCGGCGCGGCGGCTCCATCCGCCGCTCGTGGCTGCGCAGGCTGGCCCAGCACCGCGCACGTGCGGACTTTGAGCGCGACCAGTCGGGCAAGCCCCGCCAGACCATGCGCGAGGACTGGGGGCGGCTATGGCGGCAGACCATGCGCACAGCCCCCAACGGGTCGTCCCAGCAGGCGGCTTTCGCCGGGCTGCGCTCACTGGCGATGCTGCGCCAGGATGTGGCCATTCTGGCCGCGACATCGAGCACCCGCAGTTCGCGCCGCGCCAACCTGCCTGTCCCCTTCAGCCATGCCGCGCAGCCTTGCGGCATACAGGAGCACGGCATGGCGGGCATGCTCAACGGCATGGCCCGCCACGGTGGCGTGCTCCCGTGCGGGGTCGCGGGCATGATGACCATTGACCGCATGCGTTCCGCCCTGCGCATGACAGCACTCATGCGCAGCAAGGTGCTCTACCTGCTGACCGATGACGGGCTGGCCCTGAGCGATAACGGCGGTGGCTGGCAGCCCGTGGAGCAACTGGCCAGCCTGCGCGCCATGCCGCACCTGGCCGTGTTCCGCCCCGCCTGCGCGGACGAAACCTTTGCCTGCTGGCAAGCCGCCCTGAACTGGCCACAAGGCCCTGCCCTGCTGATCCTGTGCCCCCACCCCCTGCCCGCGCGCACGGGCAGGCGGGTCGGGCACTATGGCGGCCCCTCTCATGGGGGGTACCTTGTCAGCTGCGGGGCAGGGGCGCGGCATGTCACGCTCATGGCGTCCGGCCCCGAGGTTGCCATTGCCACGCAGGCGGGGCAGAATCTGGCCGGGCGTGGGCTGAATGTCGCCGTTGTTTCCATCCCCTGCTGGGAGGTTTTTGCACAGCAGTCCGCCGCCTACCGCGCAACAGTGCTGGGCGGGGAGGGCCTGCGCGTGGGCATAGAAGCCGCAAGCAGCTTTGGCTGGGAACGCTGGCTGGGAACGGATGGAATTTTCGTTGGCATGGATGATTTTGGCATATCCGCCCCCGCCAACGCGGTGTATGAACGCTTTGGCATTACAGCCGGAGCGATCTGCGAGAAAGTGCTTGCGCGTTTTCTGGCGTCTGGAGCGCAAAAGGACTTGTCCCCAACCGCTCCATCCCCGTCCCGGCTGGAAGACCTGGACATGTCACTAACGATAACAAGACTATAAAAAATACGGAGACACATCCCATGGCAGTCAAAATCGCCATCAACGGCTTTGGACGTATCGGTCGCCTTGTGCTGCGCGGCATTATTGAAAGCGGGCGCACGGACGTGGTGCCGGTTGCCATTAACGACCTGGGCAGCGTTGAAGATAACGCCCACCTCCTGAGCTATGACAGCGTGCATGGCCGCCTGCCTGCGGACATTCGGGTGGAAAATGGCAAGCTGATCATTTCCGCCAATGGCCGCACATGGGACCCGATTACCGTTTCCGCCGAGCGTGACCCCTCCAAGGTGCCGTTTGCGGGCGTGGACGTGGCCATGGAATGTACCGGCCTGTTCACCACCAAGGAAAAAGCCGCCCTGCTGCTGGCCGCTGGCGCACGCAAGGTCATTGTCTCCGCCCCGGCAACGGATGTGGACGCCACCATCGTGTTCGGCGTGAATGAAGATGTGCTGACATCGGACATGACCGTGATCTCCAACGCATCGTGCACCACCAACTGCCTAGCCCCTGTTGCCAAGGTGATGGAAGACGCGTTTGGCATTGAACGTGGGTACATGGTGACCATCCACTCCTACACCGGCGACCAGCGCACGGTGGACACGCTGCACAAGGACCTGCGCCGTGCGCGTGCGGCTGGCATGAACATGATCCCCACCTCCACGGGGGCGGCCCGCGCCGTGGGCCTGGTTCTGCCGCAGCTCAAGGGCAAGCTCGATGGCACGGCCATTCGCGTGCCCACGGCCAATGTGTCCGTGGTCTCGCTCGACTTCGTGCCCAAAACAGCACCTAGCAGCGTGGAAGACGTGAACAACGCCATCCGCGCGGTTGTGGACTCGGGCAAAATGAAGAACGCGCTGGCCTATAACGAGGCCCCTCTGGTCAGCTCCGACTTCAACCACGCCATTGCATCCTCCACCTTTGACGCAACACAGACCGCACTGGTGGATGGTGGCAAGCTGGTGCGCGTATGCTCGTGGTACGATAACGAATGGGGCTTCTCCAACCGTATGTCCGATACGGCAGCCCTGTTTGGATCGCTCTAATGGCTACAAACCTTCCCTTCGCCACGCTGGACACGCTTGACCCCAAGGGCAAGCGCATCCTGCTCCGTGTTGACCTGAACGTCCCCATGAAGGACGGGCAGGTAAGCGACCAGACCCGGATCGAACGCATTGTTCCCACCATTGCGGAACTGGCGGACAAAGGCGGGCGGGTTATTCTGCTCAGCCATTTTGACCGGCCAAAAGGGCAGGTCGTGCCTGCCATGTCGCTCAAGCCCATTGCCACAGCACTGGCTACCGCACTGGGCCGCCCGGTCAATTTTGCCCATGACTGCATTGGCCCCGACGCGGAAGCGGCAACCCGCTCCTTGAATGACGGGGAAATACTGCTGCTCGAAAATACGCGCTTCCAGCCCGGTGAGGAGCAGAATGACGCAGAACTTTCCGCAGCCCTCGCAAGCCTGGGCGATGTGTATGTGAACGATGCGTTTTCCGCAGCACACCGCGCCCATGCCTCCACGGCGGGTGTTGCCTCCCACCTGCCGTCCTTTGGTGGCCGCCTGATGGAGGCCGAACTTCAGGCCCTGTATGCAGCACTGGAAAACCCCGAACGCCCCGTAGGCGCCATTGTGGGCGGGGCCAAGATTTCCACCAAGCTCCAGCTGCTTGAAAACCTTCTGGACAAGGTGGACATGCTGGCTATTGGTGGCGCCATGGCCAATACGTTTCTGGCCGCACAAGGGCTGAATGTTGGCAAGTCGCTCAAGGAAGACGACATGCTGGACACGGCCCGCCAGATCATGGCGCAGGCCAAGGCCAAGAACTGCGACCTGATCCTGCCGGTTGACATGATCATCTCCGAGGACTTCATGGCCGGAGCCCCCACCAGCACCGTGCCGGCCAACGCCATTCCCAATGACTGGATGGCGCTCGACGTTGGGCCCGAAACGGTCAAGCTGCTCAACAGCAAGCTGGCCGGGCTTAAAACACTGGTGTGGAATGGCCCGCTGGGCGTGTTTGAACTCCCTCCGTTTGATGAGGGTACAAACGCCGTGGCACAGGAAGCAGGCCGCCTGACCAAGGCAGGCAAGCTGAAAACCGTTGCCGGTGGGGGGGACACGGTATCGGCCCTGCGCCATGCCGGTGTGCTGCATGACATGACCTATGTCTCAACCGCTGGCGGGGCCTTCCTCGAGTGGCTGGAAGGCAAGGTCCTGCCCGGCCTGACGGCCATTAGCACCACGCTGGAAAAAACCCTGCCCATCTAGGCGGCAAAACGGTTTTTGGTCCATATGACCGCCGGGGGCTCAGGCTTCCGGCGTTTTTTTTGTACGCTGCCCAGGCCTGGCCAAAAAATACCGCCCGTTTACAACTCTGCCTGCTACTCTCTTCTCAGCACCTTATCGGTCAGGAAGGCGGCAATGCGGCCTGCAACAAAATCCTGCTTGAGTGCGGCCTCATCATACTCGTCGCGCACCCAGTCCATGAACGGGATACGCCCTTCCGCCTGCGCCTGATAGCGCAGGAAAAACGCATCCAGAATTCCCGTGCGGGAACTGCGAAAATGCCCGAACCGCCACGAAAGTTCGCCCAGAGCCTGCGCAGCACTCCCGCCTTCGAACATGATGACCAGCGCCGAGGCCAAACCGGCCCGATCCGCGCCAGACTTGCAGTGCATGAGCATGGGAAACCGCACCGTGCTGTACATCTGGGCAAACCGCAAAATACGGTCCTTGTGGGGGGCTCCACGGCTTTCAAACGCCATATCCAGGTGGGTAATGCCAATCCGGGTCGCCGCCTCGCGCGAGAGGGCGTCTGACCCGCACTGCCTGTGGCCGCGCAGGTTGACCAGCGTGCGCAAGCCCAGCCTGCGCACGGCGCGTCGCAGGCGGGCGGGGGTGGGGTGATTGCAACGGTAAACCTTGCCCGGAATAACCGCGTAAAAATTGGTCCAGGCCAGACGAAGAACAGCGTGATCGACAAACAGGCTGTCCGTCCATGCTCTGGCACGGCCGGTCAGGGAAGAAAGATGGCCGTTAAACACTAAACCCCCTCAGTGTCATGCAGGTACATGGTTGGTTTTTCCATGTTCCATCTCCAGCCCCACACGTCAACATGGCCCCCAGCACGCCATGGCGGGGCGCCAGACAGAAAAAGCCCCGGCAGGAATATCTCCTGCCGGGGCTTTTCCCCAATTCCAGCCAGACTGGACCCGTAGGCTCAGACCTTGCGTTCGATCTGCAATTCCTTGATCCGACCAATGGCCTTGGCCGGGTTCAGCCCCTTGGGGCATGTCTGGGTGCAGTTCATGATGGTGCGGCACGCATACAGCTTGAACGTGTCTTCCAGGGAATCCAGGCGTTCACCGGTATGCTCATCACGGCTGTCCGCAATCCAGCGGTATGCGGCAAGCAGCACGGCCGGGCCGAGATACTTGTCGCCATTCCACCAGTAGGACGGGCAGGACGTGGTGCAGCAGAAGCATAGAATACACTCCCACATGCCATCCAGCTTGGAGCGCTCCTCAACACTCTGGCGGCGTTCGCCATCGGGTGGTGGCGCACTGTCGGCCTGCATCCAGGGCTGAATGGAGCGCAACTGTGCGTAGGCCCCATCCAGGTTGGACACCAGATCCTTGACAATGGGCATATGGGGCAGCGGGTAAATCCGCACATCGCCCTGTATGCTCTTGATCGGCTTGAGGCACGCAAGCGTGTTTTCGCCATCAATGTTCATGGCGCAGGACCCACAGATCCCTTCGCGGCAGGAGCGCCGGAACGTCAGTGTGGGGTCAACGTCGTTCTTGATGTGGATGATAGCATCCAGCACCATTGGCCCAATGGTATCCAGGTCCAGCTCGTAGGAGTCTATGACCGGGTTCTTACCATCATCGGGGGACCAGCGGTACACCTTGAAGGTTTTGACATTCTTGGCGCCAGCCGGAGCGGGAAAGGTTTTCCCTTTCCCTACGGTGCTGTTACGCGGCAGTCTGAGTTCGACCATGTTCGCCTCCCTTTGCCCTGCGGATCAGTAAACGCGCTTTTTGGGTGGGAAAACCTCGACATCGTCGGTCAGGGTTTTCATATGCACCGGACGATAGGTCAGCTTGACGCCGCCCTTGTCATCCAGCCACGAAACGGAATGTTTGAGCCATTCCTTGTCATCACGATCAGGGAAGTCATCGCGGGCATGCGCGCCACGGCTTTCGTGCCGGGCAAGGCCACTTTCAAGGGTGGCGGTTGCATTGGCCAGCAGGTTTTCAAACTCCAGCGCTTCCATCAGGTCACTGTTCCAGATCAGTGAGCTGTCGGAAACGGACATGTCACCCAGACCACTCCAGATTTCATGGATCTTGTTCACGCCTTCCTGCAGGCTTTCCTGTGTGCGGAACACGGCGGCATGGGTCTGCATGTCACGCTGGAGGCGGTCACGCATGGCGGAGACCTTGGTCCCGCCCTTGGCGTAACGCAGCTTGTCCAGACGATCGAGAGCCGCTTCCCCAGCCCCTGCGGGCAGCGGGCGCACAAAGTCGGTCGGCTTGACCACTTCCGCCGCACGGCGGGCCGCCGCACGACCAAACACGATCAGGTCGAGCAGGGAGTTGGTGCCAAGGCGGTTCGCACCATGCACGGATACGCAGGCCGCTTCGCCCACGGCCATCAGGCCCGGCACGATGGCGTCGGGGTTTTCCGCACTGGGGCGCACGACCTCGCCATGAATATTGGTGGGAATACCACCCATATTGTAATGCACGGTCGGCAGGACGGGCACAGGTTCCTTGGTGACGTCCACACCGGCGAAAATACGCGATGTTTCCAGAATACCCGGCAGGCGTTCATGCAGCAGATCGGAACCGAGATGTTCCAGATGCATCATGATGTGGTCTTTTTTGGGACCACAGCCACGGCCTTCCTTGATCTCGATCGTCATGGCGCGGGACACCACATCGCGCGAGGCCAGGTCCTTGGCGGTGGGGGCATAACGCTCCATGAAGCGCTCACCCTCGGAATTGGTCAGGTAGCCGCCTTCACCACGGCACCCCTCGGTCAGCAGGCAGCCCGCGGGGTAGATACCCGTGGGGTGGAACTGAACGAATTCCATATCCTGCGTGGGCAGGCCGGCACGCATGACCATGCCGTTGCCATCACCCGTACAGGTATGGGCGGATGTGCAGGACTGGTAGGCGCGGCCGTAACCGCCCGTGGCCAGCACCACCGTTTTGGCGTTGAAGCGATGGATCGTGCCATCGTCCTGGCACCAGGCCATGACACCACGGCATGCGCCCTCATCATCCATGATCAGGTCGATGGCGAAGTATTCGACAAAGAACTCGACATTATGCTTGAGGCACTGCTGGTACAGCGTGTGCAGAATGGCGTGGCCCGTGCGGTCGGCGGCAGCGCAGGCGCGGGGCACAGGTGCCTTGCCAAAATCGCTCATATGGCCACCAAAGGGGCGCTGGTAGATTTTACCCTCTTCCGTGCGGGAGAAGGGCACACCAAAATGCTCCAGTTCCTGCACGGCGGGCACGGCCTCGCGCACCATGAACTCGATGGCGTCCTGGTCGCCCAGCCAGTCAGACCCCTTTACGGTGTCGTACATGTGCCAGCGCCAGTTATCCTCGGCCATGTTGCCAAGGGAGGCACCAATGCCACCCTGCGCGGCCACGGTGTGGCTGCGGGTGGGGAAAACCTTGGTAATGCAGGCCGTGCTCAGGCCAGCGGCCCCCATGCCCAGCGTTGCACGCAGGCCCGAACCACCTGCACCCACGACCACGACATCGTATGCGTGATCAACAATCCGGTAAGCTCCCCGAGAAGGAGAGGAATTGGCATTCATCGTGACGGCGCTCCCATATGCGTTCGGCCTGTCAGTCGTTCAGGTTCATGCCACCGCGTATCCGACCTGTTCCGTCGGCGGCACAAGGCTCTTTTATACTTGGGCAGGTGCCCGGCTTACTTGCCGGAACCGCTCCGCACCACAAGCTTGATCACGGCGAACACGCCAAGCAGCCCCATAAGGGACGTGCCAATCTTGATCAGCAAACGGGTGGGCAGGTGCGCCTTGCCGTGCACGTAGTCATCCACGATCACCTGCAGGCCAACCTGCGCGTGGTAGAACGTGGTAATGATGAGTGCCGCCAGCATGGTGGCGTTAACGGGCTTGCCGCCCCATTTAACTACCTCGGCATGGTCCGCCCCGCCAAGGCGGAACATCTGCACCACAAACCATGTGGAAAGCGGCAGCAGGCTTGCAGCGGAAACACGCTCGGCCCACCAGTGGCTCACGCCCGAGTGCCCGGCACCCAGGCCGCGTGCACGCCCAAGCTGGGAGCGCATGACTTCAATATGAGGAACAGAAGCGTTCATGATCAGGACACCTTCCCGGCTTTGGCGCGTTTGCTTCTGCGGCAACCCGCCACAGCGAGCAGGGCGACGGCCAGCACGGTGCTCACACCCGCTGTAACACCCACCGCCACTGGGCCATCCTTGTTCAGCTCTTCCTTGTCATACCGGTAGCCCGCATCCCAGATGAGATGCCGGATGCCACCGACCGTGTGGTAAACGACCGAAGCCAGCCAGCCCACCAGCACAAGCTGGCCCAGCGGGTTGCCCGTTACCTTGCGCGCCGTGGCAAAAGCCTTTGGCCCTTTGGCCGCGGCACCAAGCCAGAAAACGCCCAGTGCGGCACCGGCCGTGGCGATCACTCCCGTGATTCGATTCGAAATGGAAAGAACCATGGAAAGCCGGTAACGGTACACTTGCAAATGCGGCGACATGGGCCGCTGGATCAGTGTGCCGTCACTTCGGCTCCCTACATAGAGGGCCTTACGGATATCCTGCATTGTCAGCCTCGTACCCCGTGTCTATCCCTGAGTGCTGGTTGCATCCAGCGTTTTGCATCGTTTTTGTCCTACGCCCCGCGCCTCGGCCCGGTCAATTCAACGGATCAACACGAGACCGAGAGGGGGAGGATTCTCACTCAGGCGTGTCTGGGCAGAAGGTCGAGCGCGATCATGGTTTCAGCGATCTGAACCGCGTTAAGAGCCGCACCTTTCCGCAGATTATCGGCAACACACCAGAAGGCCAGGCCATGGGGCACGGTCGGGTCGACACGAAGGCGTGACACGTAGGTCGCATCCTCTCCCACACACTCAAGCGGGGTCACATACCCGCCATCCTCGCGCTGGTCGAGCAGCACAACACCCTCGGACTCCCGCAGGGCCTCGCGTGCGCGCTCAAGGTCCACAGGCTCGGCAAACTCGGCGATAACGGCTTCGGAATGGCCGACAAACACCGGCACGCGCACGCAGGTGGCCAGCACCTCTACCTCGGGATCGAGAATTTTTTTGGTCTCGACTCGCATTTTCCATTCCTCCTTGGTCGCGCCGTCATCCATGAAGCGGTCGATCTGGGGAATACAGTTGAACGCGATCTGCTTCTGGAACTGCTCGATCCTGGGCGGGTCGTTCACAAAGCTGCCACGGGTCTGGGAGAACAGCTCGTCCATGCCGTCCTTGCCCGCGCCGGACACGGCCTGGTACGTGGAGACCACCACCCGCTTGAGGGTAAACAGGTCGTGCAGGGGCTTGAGCGCCACCACCATCTGGATGGTCGAGCAGTTGGGGTTGGCGATGATGTTGCGCTTCATGTCCTTGAGGGCCAGCGGATTGACCTCGGGCACCACCAGCGGCACGTCCGGCTCCATGCGGAAATGGGATGTGTTGTCGATGACAACGCAGCCAGCCTTGGCGGCAATGGGTGCGTATTTGGCGGACACAGCGCCACCGGGGGAGAACAGCCCCACATCCCAGCCCTTGAAATCAAAGGTTTCAAGGTTCTGTACTTTCAGAACGCGATCCCCAAAGGACACTTCACGTCCTGTCGAGCGGGGGGAGGCCAGTGCGACAATATCATCCACCGGGAATTCCCGTTCGGCCAGTGTCTTGAGGATTTCCCGTCCCACCGCACCTGTCGCGCCTACAACAGCAACCCGATAACCCATAATCCACCTTTGATTCAGAGCACGTTAGAAAACAGCAAAACGCTCCCCCTCATAAAGAGGGGGAAAGGCGTTCGGTCGCGCGAACCCTAGACCATTCCGCTTGCAAATGGAATTGCTCGGCCTGCGCTTTACCACCCTGCGCGCGCGGCTGCGCCGTGGCAGGGTGGCCCATGGCGCGCACATGCCAGAAGGTTCGGGGCCTATGTGAAGAAATGCTGCCTGAAACTTATTTATAAAGTGCAATAATGAAAAAAATATTTTTATATCCTGTGTGAAAGGTTTCTTTGACGCATATCAATGCAACCTTTTTCAGATATGCTTGTCATATCAACCAGAAGAAGTTGTGGAGGAAGACCGTTCTTATACCCCGCCATCCCGGTCCCTCCTCACCCCATACAGAATGCATTGGGAAAAGAACGTGACCGTTAAAATTGCCATCCTGAAGGAAACGCTGCCCGACGAACGCCGGGTCGCCATGATTCCCGCGGTAGCACAGCGCATAGCCAAGCTTGGGGCAAATCTTGTTCTGGAGCAGGGAGCGGGAAGTGCTGCAACCTACACAGACGATGCCTACACAAAGGCGCAGGTAACCCAGGAGCCCGATATCGGGAAGCTGGTTGCGGATGCGGACATCGTGCTGGCCGTCCAACCCCCCTCGGTCGAAACCGTGAAAAAAATGAAGCCCGGCACCCTGCTGGTCTCCTTCATCTACGCCCAGACACAGCCCGATCTGGTCAAGGCATTGCGCGATGGCAAGATCACCACCTTCGCCATGGAACTCATCCCCCGCATCAGCCGTGCGCAGGCCATGGACGCCCTTTCCAGCCAGGCCGCCCTTGCGGGGTACTACGCCCCCCTGCTGGGCAGCGTTCACATGCAGAAAATCCTGCCCATGATGACCACCGCCGGGGGCTCGCTGCGCGCCGCGCGCGTGCTGGTCATGGGGCTGGGTGTTGCGGGCCTGCAGGCACTGGCCACCGCACACCGCCTTGGCGCGGTATGCGAAGGCTATGACGTGCGGCCCGAAACCAAGGAAGAAGCGGAATCCGTGGGCGCCAAGTTCGTGGATACAGGCATTGATGCGCGCGGGACGGGCGGCTACGCCCGTGAACTGACCGCCGATGAAAAAGCCAAGGTCCGCGCCACCCTTTCGCAGCATATCGCACAGGCGGACCTGATTATTACCACAGCCGCCGTGCCCGGCCGCAAGGCCCCGCGCCTGATTGACGCCGAACAGCTTGCGGGCATGAAGGAAGGCTCCGTCGTGGTGGACATGGGTGCTCCCAACGGCGGCAACTGTGAAGGCACCAAGGCGGGTGAGACCGTCAAGGTTGGTCCCGTGGTCATGGTTGGCCCGACCAACCTGCCCTCCAGCCTGGCCGCGCAGGCGAGCGAACTGTATGCCAAAAACATCTACAACCTGCTTGAGCAGGTTCTGCATGATGGTGTGCTCAAGCCCGATTTCACGGACGAAGTCATAACCGGCACCACCCTGACCCACGATGGCAAGATCACCAACGCCGCCATCCTCAAGGTCATCGAAGGCACACCAGCGGAGAAAGCATAATGGATTCCGTAACATCCATGACCTTCATTATCGCCCTCTACATCTTCATGCTGGCCGCGTTTACCGGCTACGTGGTGATTAGCCGGGTGCCCTCCATCTTGCATACGCCCCTCATGTCGGGCTCCAACTTCATCCACGGCATCGTGGTGGTTGGCGCGCTGGACGCCCTGTTCAACGCCACCACGCTCACGGGGCAGATTATCGGGTTTGTCGGCGTTTTTCTGGGTGCGGGTAACGTCATGGGCGGCTACGTCGTGACCGACCGCATGCTGGCCATGTTCCGCCCGAGCCAGAAACAGACACCAGAGAAAAAAGGCCAGCAGTAACATGTTTATCGAATACATTGTTGGTCTGAGCGGACTGATCGCCGCGGGCCTGTTCATTTACGGGCTCAAGGCCATGTCCTCCCCCGTAACCGCCGTGTCGGGCATTGTCACCGCAGGCTACGGCATGGTGTTTGTGGTTGGCGCCACATTCCTCAACCTGTTCAACGTCAGCCCCGATGCGCGCCCGCATCTTCTGGTCAATGTGGCCCTGGCCGTTGTGGCCCTGCTGCTGGGCTGCCTGTGGACCGGTTGGCGCGGCCGCACGGTGCAGATGACCGCCATGCCGCAGATGGTGGCCATCTTCAACGGCATGGGGGGTGGTTCGGCCGCATGCCTTGCCGCGGTCAGCCTTCTGTCCGACCATGCCACATCCGGCCTGCACCTGAGCGTGACCATTGTGGGCGCGCTTATTGGCTGTATCTCCTTTACCGGCTCGATCATTGCGTGGGCCAAGCTTGACGGGCGGATGAGAAAGCCCGTGCGCTTTGGCGGGCAGCGTATTTTCAACCTGGCCCTGTTCCTGATCGCGCTTGCACTGGGCGCGCTTGCGGTCATGCAGTATGGCACCCCCGAAGGCGTGCTGCCCGGTATTCTGTTCTTTGGCGCGGCCCTGCTGTTTGGCATCTGCATGACCCTTCCCATTGGTGGGGCGGACATGCCGGTGGTGATCTCGCTCTACAACGCCTTTACCGGCCTTGCCGTGGGCCTTGAAGGCTACGTGATGGGCAACCCCGCCCTCATGATCGCGGGTATGGTCGTGGGCTCGGCAGGCACGCTGCTGACCGCGTTGATGGCCAAGGCCATGAACCGCTCGCTCACCAACGTGCTGTTCAGCAACTTCGGGGACACGACCAGCACCGCCAAAGGCCCTGAAGGGGAAATGAAATCCGCCGATCCGTCGGATGCCGCCACCTCCATGCGTTACGCCTCGAGCGTGATTATTGTGCCCGGCTATGGCCTGGCCGTGGCGCAGGCGCAGCAGAAGCTGTACGAATTTGTTAAAATGCTTGTGGCCGATGGTGTGGATGTCAAGTTCGCCATCCATCCCGTGGCGGGCCGCATGCCGGGGCACATGAACGTGCTGCTGGCCGAAGCTGGCGTTCCATACGACATGATTTACGATATGGACGATATTAACGACAGCTTCGCCACCACCGACGTCGCCCTGATCATTGGTGCGAACGACGTGGTCAACCCCGAAGCCCTGACCGACAAGTCCTCCCCCATTTATGGCATGCCTATCCTGAACGCTTACAAGTCGCGTCAGGTGTTTGTCATCAAACGCGGGTCTGGCACGGGGTATTCGGGCGTGCAGAACCCGCTGTTCTTCCAGAAGAACTGCACCATGGTCTTTGGGGATGCACAGGCCGTGCTCTCCAAAATGGTCGAAGCTGTTAAAGCGCTCGGCACAGCCTGAGGGCGGACGGGAGGGAACCAGACGGTCCCTCCCGTTTTTTTTGTTTGCAACAAAAGGCGCAGATTATGTCAGGCAAGATGAAAGCCGCTGTAGTCCATGAATTTGGCAAGCCGCTCACACTTGAAGAACTGGACATTCCCTCCATCAACTCCAACCAGATCCTGGTCAAGATGATTGCCTGCGGTGTCTGCCACACGGACCTGCACGCCGCCAGCGGGGACTGGCCCAAAAAACCCACACTCCCCTTTATTCCCGGCCATGAGGGCGTAGGCACCGTGGTGGAGGTTGGCAGCAATGTCGACTGGATCAAGGAAGGGGACGTGGTTGGCGTGCCCTTCCTGTATTCCGCCTGCGGTCATTGCGAGCACTGCTTTGCCGGTTGGGAAACCCTTTGCCAGAAGCAGGAGGAGACCGGCTACTCCGTTAATGGCTGCTTTGCGGAATACGTGGTGGCGGACCCCGGTTATGTCGCCCATATTCCCGCAGGGGCCGACCCCATTAAAATCGCACCGGTTCTGTGCGCGGGGCTGACCGTTTACAAGGGCCTGAAAATGACCGACACGCGGGCGGGCGACTGGGTTGCCGTCTCCGGTGCTGGCGGGTTGGGGCAGATGGCCATCCAGTATGGTGTCGCCATGGGCCTGAACATGATCGCGGTTGATATTGACGACGCCAAACTTGAAACCGCACGGAAACTTGGCGCAGCACACATCGTTAACGCCAGAACAACTGACCCGGCGGCCTTTATCCAAAAGGAAGTCGGCGGCGCTCATGGGGGGTTGATCACGGCTGTTTCCACCAAGGCTTTCTCCCAGGCCATGGGGTATGTTCGCCCAGGCGGCACACTGGTGCTGAATGGCCTGCCACCTGGCGACTTCCCTGTTTCCATTTTTGACATGGTCATGAACGCCATTACCATCCGCGGTTCCATTGTCGGCACCCGGCTGGACATGATTGAGGCGCTGTCCTTCTTTGCTGAAGGAAAAGTGACCTCGGTTACAAAGACTGACCGGCTTGAAAACATCAATCAGATATTTGATGATCTCGAACATGGTCGTGTTGAAGGACGCGTTGTTCTGGATTTCAGAAACTGACCCTTCAATATTGACGAACAAAAGGATTTTTCCATGGCTTACGCAACGACAAACCCTTTTACCGAAGAACAGGTCAAGGTTTTTCCAAGCCCGACTGACGCCGAAGTGGACGCGGCACTGGACAAGGGCCATGCCGCCTTCAAAAAATGGAAAACCACATCGTTTGCCGAGCGCGCACGCGTTTTGCAAAAAGCTGCGGACCTTCTGCGCGCCAACGTGGATGAATACTCCAAGCTGCTGACGCTTGAAATGGGCAAGCTCTACGCCGAAGCCAAGGCGGAAACCGAGCTGTCCGCCGCGATTTTTGAATATTACGCGGTCAATGCCGAACGCCTGCTGGCCCCCGAAGTGCTCCCCCTTGCCTCCGTCAAGGAAGGGCGCGCCAAAATCGTGTTCGAGGCACAGGGAATTCTGCTGGCCATTGAACCGTGGAACTTCCCCTACTATCAGGTCGCCCGTATTATTGCGCCGCAGCTTTCCGCTGGGAACGTGGTCATTCTCAAGCACGCCTCCAACGTGCCGCAGTGTGCCGCCGCCATGGAAAAGCTGATGCATGATGCCGGCCTGCTTGAAGGGGGTTTCCAGAACCTGTACCCCACGCGTGACCAGCTGGCCAAGATCATTGCCGACATCCGCGTTCGTGGCGTGGCCCTGACCGGCTCCGAAGGGGCCGGTGCCAAGGTTGCCTCCGAAGCGGGTCTTGCCCTTAAAAAATGCACCATGGAACTCGGCGGGTCCGATGCCCTGATCGTGCTCAACGATGCCGATGTGGAAAAAGCCGCCAAGTGGGCCGTGTTTGGCCGCCACTGGAATGGTGGGCAGGTTTGCGTTAACGCCAAGCGCATGATCGTGGAAGACGGCGTGTACGACAAGTTTGTCGAGCTGTACCGCAAGGGCATTGCGGCCCTTCACATGGGCGACCCGATGGACCCCGCAACAACGCTGCCTCCCCTGTCCTCGCGTGGGGCTGTGGACGGTCTGAAGCAGCAGGTGGCCGATGCCGTGGCGCAGGGCGCGAAAGCTGAAGAAATTCCGCTGGAAATGCCCAACAAGGGCTGCTTCTTCCGCCCGGTGATCCTGAGCCATCTGGAAGAGGGCAACCCTGCCCGCCACACGGAATTCTTTGGCCCGGTGACCATGCTCTTCCGTGCGAAAGATGCTGACCACGCCATTGAAATCGCCAACGACTCCCCCTACGGGCTTGGTGGCTCCATCTTCACCAAAAACGAAGAACGTGGTGCGGAACTGGCCCGGCGGATTGACACCGGCATGGTCTACATCAACCACCCGACCATGGTTAAGGCGGACCTGCCGTTTGGTGGCGTCAAGCGCTCCGGCTTTGGCCGCGAACTGCTCGGCCTTGGCCTGAAAGAGTTCGTCAATGCCAAGCTGATCGACATTGTGGACATTGACGCACCGTTCTGATGCAACATTGAACGGCGTTCACTGAAAAGGGGCGGAAGGTGTAATCCTTCCGCCCCTTTTTTTACGTCAGTCCCCACCCCCTGGGGGAGCCGGAGCGATCTTATGCGGGCAAAACCAGTGCGAACGCCCAGTCCAGCCAGGGGAGCAATGCGGCCACATCCGCTGTTTCCACCGTGGCGCCACCCCATATCCGCAGGCCAACAGGCGCATCACGGTAGCTGGCAAGGTCAAAACCGATGCCTTCCTTGTCCAGCACGGACAGCATCGTTTTAACTGTTGCTGTCTGCCTGTCCCGTTCCAGAGCCAAAAACCACGGGGCCACAATGCGCAGGCAAATGGCGGTGGAGGAGCGTTCCTCCTCTTTTTCCGCCAGAAAGGACACCCAGTCGGTTTTTTGCACCCAGGCGGCAACGGCTGCCAGATTGGCCTGCGTGCGGGCCTTGAGCCCTTCCAGCCCGCCAACGGATTCCGCCCAGCGCAGGCTGTCCAGCGCATCCTCCACACACAGCATGGAGGGGGTATTGATGGTATCGCCCTTGAAAATGCCCTCGATCAGCGCATCCTTGGCGGTCATGCGGAAAATCTTGGGGAGCGGGCGAGGGGCCTTGTACGTCTGCAGGCGCTCCACCGCGCGGGGGGAAAGGGCGATCATGCCATGTGCTGCCTCGCCCCCAAGGGCTTTCTGCCAGGACCATGTCACCACATCCAGCCGGTCCCATGGCAGGTCCATGGCGAAGGCGGCGGACGTTGCATCGCAGATCACCAGCCCCTCATGCCCGGCGGGAATGGCGTTGGCCGATGGCAAGCGCACACCCGAGGTGGTGCCATTCCATGCCAGCACCACGTCATGTGCCCAGTTGACCTCCGACAGGTCGGGCAACTGGCCATAATCGGCCTTGAGCACGCGGGTATTGTCCAGCTTGAGCTGGGTGACAATATCCTGCGCCCACAGGGCCGAAAAACTTTCAAACGCCAGCACGTCCACCGGGCGCGCACCCAGCATGGACCACAGAGCCATTTCCACCGCCCCCGTGTCGGACGCGGGCACAATGCCAACCCGCCAGCCTTCGGGCACGCCCAGAATTTTGCGCGAGCGCACAATAACCTCGTTCAGCCGCGCGCGCCCTTCGGGCGAGCGGTGGGAGCGGCCAACCAGCGCGTTGGACAGCGCCGCAAGGCTCCACCCCGGCCGCTTGGCGCAGGGACCGGACGAAAAGCAGGGATTGAGCGGGCGAATGGCCGGACGGGACGAAGCGGAAGGGGAAAGGGCGTTCATAACCTTGGCCGAGAAGAGGGAGGGACAAGTCTGGTGCGAGAGAGGGGACTCGAACCCCTAAGCCCGTAAGGGCGGTCGATTTTGAGTCGACTACGTCTACCAGTTCCGTCACTCTCGCGAACAGCTTTTTCCCCTACCAGCAAATTGCCGCCCGGAAAAGGGTTTGTTGGCCGCATTTGTTGTACAAAAGCGGTACAGCCCCCCCTCACCCCTAGCGGCAGACCCGTGGTGTGCCATCGGCGGCAATGTAGGTTCCCGTCTGGGTGTTAAAGCATGCGTTGCGGGTGCAACTGCCCCCCACGGCAAGGGGTTGGGGGTAATTCTGCACCGCCATGGCCATGCCCTCCCGCGCAAAAGCCCCGCACAGGGGCGTATCGACCGAAGCGGAGGGGTCGGTCACCAGCTGGCTTGCGTTGGCGGGG
>CALCDN010000060.1 GCA_937900755.1 uncultured Acetobacter sp.
GGAGCACTGCCGCGCACCTGCAGCCCCAGCTTGCTCCCTGCCGTGGCATTGATCAGCACCTGCGCCTGCGTGCTGGCCAGGTTGGCCGTGGCATCCACCTGCAACGGTGGCACGGACGCCACGGCCGAACTGTCCGCCATGCGCAGGTTACTGCCCACAACCTGCACCTTGCCTTCGGGCTTATCCAGCGTACCAGACAGTTTTGCCGTCAGCGACACGACCCCCGTGGCATGGAGGTCAGGCATGAACGGCTGGGCCAGTGCTGGAGTTACATTGCGCATATCCACCGTAGCCGACAGGCTGGGCTTCAACCGCCCTGCCACATCCAGCGTTGCGGGCTGGCTGCCCGGTGTGCTCAGCACCGCACGCAGGCGGTCCAACCCCAGCGTTTCCCCGAACGAGACCAGCACAGGCGCCTGCAGGCGCAGGGTCTCCTGCTTTGCCGTGGCGACCAGTTTTTGGAGCCTGACCTGCTTGTCCGGCAGGTTCAGCACCGCCTGCGTATTCAACTCAAGCGGATTGGCCGACCAGCTTGCAGGCCCCACCTGCGCTGTCAGCACCATGGCCGTATCCGGCCCTTTTGCGCTCAGGAGCGCCTGCCCGTTGACCCCGGCAACCGAAAGCCCGCCAAGGCGCAGGGTCAGGTCTGGCGTGGGGTGGGTCGCCGGGTCCGTGACCGAACCCGCCAGAGCGATCGAACCAACCCGGACCTTGGGCGTAACCACGTTCCCCTTGAGCCTGAGCGCCACAACAGGCTTGTCGGCCTCCGTGCCTGTCTTGACCGATGCCTCCAGGGAACCCGCCACACTCTGGCCGACAAGGGGGCTGTAGTCCGCCAGCCTGCCAATGCTCAGGTCCAGGCTGCCCTGCGGTACCATCTCCCTGGGGGCCAGGGTCAGGGCCCCCTGACCCTTTGTGCTGTTCCACACCAGCTTTTGCAGTTCCAGATGGCGCAGGCCATCCGCTGCCTGCCCGAACGCCACGTCCAGTTGCACGGGAGCGCGGTCCAGCGTACCCGCAAGCGCCAGTGTGCCCTGCGGCGTTGTGGGCAGGTGGGCAACCGATGCATCCAGCGCCAGAGCGCCCTTGGACATGGTCGCCGTGCCCAGATTGGCCTTTGCCGCCAGGGTTGCGGCAAAATCCTGCAAGGCCCCCTTGATGGCCAGCGTGATCGTGGCATCCCCCCGCAAGGTGGGAGAGAGCTTTTCCAACATGGGCAGGCCAACATTGGCTGTCATGTCCACTGTGCGCCCTGTCTGCATGCTCCCCTGCACCTTGGCGTCCAGCGCCTGGCCGGTCAGGCTGAACGATGAGAGGTCAATCTGTTGCCCGGCGGGCAGGCTGCCCCGGGCAGGCACAGGGCGCATGGTGGCCGCAAGCGCCAGATGCCCGTCTGGCCCAAGCAACCCGGCGGCCTGCGCCTGCCCGCCGGTTATGGCCAGTGCGCCACTGGCGGTCAGATGCGTCTGCTCCTGGGGGTTAAGGGGGCGCTCAAACTGCGCGCTCAGGTCCGCATGTCCGCGCAGGGGCACGCCCGCGGCCTCGCCCACGGGCAGCAGGTCCGGCACACTCAGGCTCAGTGTTCCCTTTTGCGGCGCCGCGGCCTGCACATTGCCCGAAAGCGCGACAACCGGATGCTCAAGTGTAAACACCACCGGCATGCCTGGGGCTGCGGGGCTGGCGACAGCGTCCAGCTTGAGCGGGGCCGCCGCCAGGAGTGTTGGCGCCTTGCCGGGCAGGCGCAGGCCATCGGCGGTCATGTTCAGCCGAAGCTGCTCGGCCACCGCGGTGGCGTTGCCACCATCCCCGGTAAAACGGACCCGTAACGTCCCCACCTGCACACCGGAGGCCGCAAGCTGGTCCACGTCCAGTTGCGCAGCACCACGGGGGGCACGCATCTTGCCGCTCAGGTGGCCGGCAAGGCGCACGGCCTGCCAGCCCATATCCGGCGCAAGGCTGAGTTGCGGCGCCTGGGCCGAAACGTCCAGCCCGGCCAGTTGTTGCGCCAGCAGGTCCAGTGTGCCGTGTATATGGGCGTTTATTGCCCCGGCCGATGCGTCAAACGCCAAGGTGGTGGCCGTAACCGGCCCGTGCATATCCAGCTTGAGCGCTATGGGCGCCAGTTGGGGCATACCCAGCCGGGTGGCGACAAAACCGTTTTCCCCCTCGCCTGCATCAAGGTGCAGCAAAAGCCTGCCTCCACCCGTTGTGGTGGCAAGGCCGATCCGCCCTGGGACGTCCAGCCGCGTAACCTGCAATGCAATATCCGACCGTGGGAGCCGGGGCAGGCTTAACCCGTTGATAAGCGGATCAATATTGGCAAGCCTGCCGTGCCCGCTCACACGGAAGCTGGCGGCCTGCCCGGCAAGGGGCGCCCCCACGTTAATCCGCCCGACCTCCAGCTTGCGCAGGTCCACCCCCAGCCGTAGCGCGGAGGGGGCGGAGGGCGTCTGCTGCGCAGGTGGGGATGTTGCGTTGGATACGGGCAGACGCGGAATATCCAGTTCCGCCGCGGTCAAGGCGTAAATACGGGCCTGTCGCCACAGCATGGCCACAGGGGACCAGTCCAGCCGAACGTCATGGAGCGTCAGCCACGCGCCCTGCCTGTCATGGATGGCAAGGGGTGCGACACGCACATTATCGGGGAAGCGCCCGGACAGGCCAGAAAGCGCCACCATGCCTCCGGTCAGGGAGGAAGTCTGCCTGACCAGCAACCGCCGCCCCGGCCCCGTATTGGCTCCCACCAGCAGCACAGCCACCGCCAGCACGCCAATACCCACCAGAGACCCTACGGTCATCAGCGCAAAGCGCCCGGCACGCCGCCACAATGGGCGCGATGGCGCTGGAGTTGCGTCCGGCATTAAAATGTTTCCCCCAGCCCGATATACAAATCCCACGTATCCCCGCGTGGCGCACGGTTAAGTGGCACCGCCACGTCCAGCCGGACCGGGCCTATGGGTGTGTAATACCGCACACCACCCCCCGCACCCACCCGCAAGGTGCCGGTAAAGGGCATGCTGCTGCTCCCCACCTGCCCTGCATCGGCAAAGGCGGCCATGCCAAAACTTTTGAACAGGCGCTGCCTGTATTCCACGGTTCCCGCGTCCAGCGATGTTCCGCCAATGGCGTATTTGGTGTCGCCATACTGCGGCCCCACACCCTGCCAGCGGTAGCCGCGCACTGTTGCACTCCCCCCCGCGTACATGCGCTGGTCAGGCGGAATGTCCCATGTACCCGCCCCCTGAATGCTGCCAATGGTCCCACGGAAAGCCAGAATACTGCGGCCAGGACGGCTGATGTGCAGCTTGTGCAGGTCCACATAGGTGGAGGCCGTCGCGTTCATGATCGCAAAGAAGGATGTGCCTGCCCCCTTGTTCCCCAGGGAGACCGAAGGCGTAATATTTATACTTGCCCGCATGCCATGTGTGGCGGGTTCAATGGGGTTGCCCACCCCGGTGTTGTCATACATGCCCGAAAGCGGGGCCGAAAGAATGGTGTAACTGCGGGTTACGCCAAACTGCTCTATACTTTCCTGCTCCGCGGCGAGGCCAAAATTGCCGTTCCAGTTTTTGGCCAGCGGGCGGGTTATGCCACCGCGCAGCAGAAGCGCTGTCTGCCGGTAGGACCAGAACAACTGGCGCAAGCCCTCGATACGGGCATTGAGATTCTGCTTGGACTGCAAAAAATCCGGTTTGAAAAAATCGGCATACACATCATACCCCACCCCCTGCTGGGCGGAACCGCCCAGCCCGGTAATCAGGGCGGTCAGGCGCAGGCGCTCGGCATTACCCAGCAGGTTGTTGTGGGTCCACATGGCCCCCACGCGCGCGCCAAGGTCCGTGGAGTAGCCCAGTTCCGCCCCAATGGAGTGGCGCTTGCCTTCCTGAAAGGAAAAATCCAGCGGCATGGTGCCATTCACCGCCTTGTCGGATGCATCCCTGACCGTAACATTGGAAAAAACACCCAGCGTGGTCAGGTCCTGCCGGGCCGCCTCAATGCGGGATGGCTGGTAGAGCTCCCCTTCATGCACGCTCAACCGCCTGCGCACGAACGATGCATGCATCCGCTTGAGCCCATCCAGGCTGATCCTGCCAATATCCAGCACCGGACCGGGGACAACAGGGTAGACAATATCCAGCGTTCTGGTGGCGGGACGTACATAGGCCATGGGTTTGTCAACCTGGGCCAGCGCATGCCCACTTTCGCGCAGCGCATCCATCAGGCGCCCCCCCGCGGCCAGCACGTCCGCCGCCACGGCGGGCTGGCCCGCGTGCAGGCCAAACGCTTTTTGTTGCGCCTCGGTCAGGTGTGGCGCAACACCGGTTGCACTTTCCACCAACCTGACCGACCCAAGATGAAAAAGCGGTCCCTTGTCCACCTTGATGGTAATATCCACCTTATTGTTGGCGGGAATGTTTTCTATCCATGTCGCCAGCGCGGTGGACATGCCATCCATGGCAATGCCCTGCTTGCCGCTACTGAGCATGATATGCACCGTGCCGTTGTAATACCCACAACTTTCCAGCGCCCCGCGCAGGCGGTCATATTCGCTGCGCACCCGCCCGGCCAGGGCAAACGGGCCGACCGCGCGCGTGGCTTGCAGGCTCAGCAGATCGGACGAGGTTTTAAGCGCGATATCCAGATCACCCTGCCCCGTTGGGGCAAGATTTGTAACATAAGGCTGCGGGTCCGCTGCGCGCGCGCCGCATGTCAACGCGCTCCACAGCGCGGCTCCAGCCAAAAGACGATTCGCCGCCCCAGTAAACCTGCCCAGTCTGTTGCAGTTGTAAACGACCACTATTCCCTGTCTGTTCCGTTACTGGATTAAAGACCACATGGCCCGTTGCCTGGCCTTGATTTTGATACGTTCGCCCTGCCTATAACCATACCATGACAAAATTTGGGTATGTCCGCCAAAAAAACCTTCACACACGATGGATTGTCCCCTCCCCCCTCTTCGCGGTATGAGAACGCATGTTTATGTGTTTCTTCCACATTGCTGCCCGCTCCTTGGCCTGCCCGGCCAGCCCCTGGCAGAAGCAGGACCATGCGCACCAAGCCTGACCAACCTACGCAGCCCCTGCCATCTGGCACGCCTGCCACCGCTCCGATTTCTCCCCTTCCTTCATGGGTGGATACATTAGCCCGCCGCGCGGGGGAGGCCCGTTCGGCCATACGCCTGGCCGGACTGCTGGTATGGGTGCCGCTCTCCGTCGGGTTTGAGGCCTGCCTGCTGCCCGTGCCCGGCACGGCCAAAATCCGCTGGACGCGCGTTATCTGGGGTGTGCTGTGCCGCATTATTGGCCTGCACATTACAGTCATGGGCAAACGGGTGGGCACCGTTGGGGGCATAAAGGCCCGCAAACGGGGCGAGCGGCCGGTCATTTATATTTCCAACCACATGTCCTGGCTGGACGTGCCTGTGCTGGGCACGTTGCTGCCATCTGTTTTTGTGGCCAAGGGAGATATTGAAAAATGGCCGGTCATGGGGCTGGTCTCCCATATTGGCCGCACCATTTTTGTCAGTCGCCAGCGCAGCACCACCGGGCGCGAACGAGACCTGATGATCCAACGCATGGTGGAAGGGGATAACCTGGTCCTCTTCCCCGAGGGAACGTCCTCTGACGGGTCGCGTGTGCTCCCCTTCATGTCCGCCTTTTTTGCCATAGCCAAACTCCCCAAGCTCAAGGAAGGCATGGACAAGAGCCTCCTGCCCGTAACCTACAAGCCTGGCATGGCGCCCCTTATTCAGCCCATATCCCTTGTTTATGACCAGCTGGAAGGGTTGCCGATCAGCCGTTTCCGCCGCCCGATTTTTTCATGGTACGGGGACATGGATCTGGGCCCGCATGTCTGGCAGTTGCTGCAATGGAAGCGCTCGCGCGTAACCGTGATCCTGCATGAACCACTGGACCCGGACCTGTTCGCCAGCCGCAAGGCCCTGGCGCAGGCAACCTGGAAAGCCGTGGCCGATGGCTGTGCTGACCTGCGGCAGAACCGCGAACCACGTATTCAGCCCGGCCGGTTCAGCCCTGGCTCCCTGCCCGCCAATTTTTTGCCCGTGCATATCAAGAAAACAAAACTGCTGCTTGACAGAACGGCCTCATTTTTTGCTTCATTGAAAAAGAGGACATAACCAGCGGAAACGCAGTCACGGCGCCTCCGCGTTGTTCAAGGCAGGAGACCACTCTGTCAGGCATGGCATGGCCCTTGTTGCAGACCATTCCGCCCCGCTCACCCGCAAGCCGTGAGAAAAGAGGCTTGACCTGCGCCCCCACACGCCTGATGTCCTCTTTCCGCCGTATGGAATGGGCCTGCGGCAGAGCGGAGTGGCAGCCACTATGACCCGAACCCCCGACCAGACAGCACCATCACGCGCCCTGCATGTGATTACATGGGGCTGCCAGATGAACGTGTATGACAGTGCACGCATGGGGGATGTGCTGCGCCCACTGGGCTACCAGCCCGTGGACACGCCCGATACGGCGGACATGATTATCCTCAACACCTGCCATATCCGTGACCGCGCGGCGGAAAAGGTTTTTTCCGAACTGGGCCGCCTGCGCCTGATAAAGGAAGCCCGCAAGGCCGAAGGCCAGCAGACCATCATTGCCGTGGCAGGCTGCGTGGCCCAGGCGGAAGGGGCGGAAATTCTGGCCCGCGCCCCGTATGTGGATATTGTGCTGGGCCCGCAGACGTACCACCGCCTGCCCGAAATGGTCGCCCGTGCGGCCCGCGCGGGTAACGCCATTATCGAAACCGACTTTCCCGCCGAGCAGAAGTTTGATTTCCTGCCCGAGGCCGAAGCCCCGCAGACACCGGGCAACTACACGGCGTTCCTGACCATTCAGGAAGGGTGCGACAAGTTCTGTTCCTTTTGCGTGGTCCCCTACACCCGTGGGGCGGAAAGCAGCCGCACCGTGCAGTCCGTTGTGGCAGAAGCCCAGCGCATGGCCAAAAGCGGCGTGCAGGAAATCAGCCTGCTGGGCCAGAACGTAAATGCCTATCACGGGATCGGCCCCGATGGCGCCGTCTGGGACCTGACGCGCCTTGCCTATGCGCTGGCCGAAATTCCCGGCCTCTCGCGCATCCGCTACACCACGTCCCACCCGAAGGACATGAATGACGCACTGATCGCGGCCCACCGGGACCTGCCAGCACTCATGCCCTTCCTTCACCTGCCCGTGCAGTCCGGTTCGGACCGTATCCTGCGCGCCATGAACCGTGGCCACACGGCGGATGAATACCGCGACCTTGTCCACCGCCTGCGCGCGGCAAGGCCGGACCTTGCTTTGTCCTCCGACTTTATCATCGGCCACCCCGGTGAGACGGACGAGGACTTTGAAGCCACCATGCAGCTTGTGCGTGATGTGGGTTTTGCGCTGGCCTATTCCTTTAAATACTCCCAGCGTCCCGGCACCCCTGCCGCAGGTGCGCCCCAGCAGGTGCCCGAGGACGTAAAGGATGCCCGCCTGCAAACCCTGCAAAAGCTCCTGCGCGAGCAGCAGGATGCGTTCAACGCATCCATGGTTGGCAAGACCGTGCCCGTCCTGTTTACTGGCAAAGGACGCAAGCCCGGGCAGGTAACAGGACGCTCACCCTGGCTCCAGCCGGTCCATGTGATCGGGCCTGACCACCTGATCGGTCAGACCGTGCCAGTCCGCATAACAGAACGCCTGACCAACTCGTTGGGCGGAATTCTGGAAGAGGAGAATGTATACGCTTGAATACCACGCGCACGTCCCCCCCTCCTTCCGCCGCGGTTACGGAGCTGGCTCAGCCCGTAACACTGCAATTTGACAACAATGCGCTGCTCGCCCGACTGGTCGGAGACCATGACAGGCACCTGCGCTGCCTGGAAGAAGGGCTGGAAGTGGACGTCGCGCGACGCGGCAACCGCATTTCCATTCGTGGACTGCCCGAAACCACGTCCCTTGCCCGCACGACTTTGAGCCTGCTGTACCAGAAACTGGCCGCAGGCGAGACCATAGACATCAGCGCAGTAGAGGCGGCCATACGCATGTCCAGAGTGCATCGGGCCTGAACGCTGCCGTTGCACCGGACGGCA
>CALCDN010000061.1 GCA_937900755.1 uncultured Acetobacter sp.
CGGGGCTGGGGCAGGCGTGGATGTCGGTCGTGGCGGCGGAACTGTTTGGCGTGCCGGGCATTGGTGCGCGCATGATGCAGGCTTCCAGCCTTCTGGCGACCGATGTTGTTGTGGTTTACATGCTGACCATGGCCATGCTGTATGCCATTACCGATTTTCTTTTTGGATTTGTGCGCAAATGGGTTCTCAGATGGCAGCCATAAGCCGGGCGGATGTGGTTGCCTCTTTGCATGATGTAGGCCTCTCGCACGATGGGGGAGGCACCTTTGTACTGCGTCATGTTGGCCTTACTCTTGCCCAGGGCGAATTTGTTGCGCTGCTGGGGCCATCTGGCGTAGGCAAGTCCACCCTGCTCAGGGTGCTTATGGGCCTTATGCACCCGACTGAAGGCCAGACCGGAGGCTCCGCCTGCGCGCCTGGGGCAGGAAAAGCACATGCCACGCGGCGTAGCCGTGCCATGGTGTTCCAGGATGCGCGGCTGCTGCCATGGCGTACGGTGTTGCGGAATGTCATGTTCGGGCTGGAAGGCCTGCACCTGAACAAGAGTGAGAAAAAACTGCGTGCGCAGGAGGCCCTGCGGCTTGTGGGGCTTGAAGATGCGGCGGACAGGTTGCCCCGCCGCCTGTCCGGTGGGCAAAGGCAGCGCGTGGGTGTGGCCCGTGCCCTGACCGTGGACCCGGACCTGCTGCTCATGGATGAGCCTTTTGGCGCTCTGGACCCCATTACCCGTACAAGCCTGCAGGAAGAGTTGCAGCGGATATGGCAGCAGACCCACAAGACGGTCCTGTTTGTCACGCATGATATTGAGGAAGCCCTGCGCCTGGCCACACGTGTTGTGGTGCTGGCCGGTGGACCACCTGCGGGTATTACGGGCGAAATCATGCTGGATATGCCAGACCGCAACCCGGACACCCCCGCGTTCCGCACCTACGCCGCCCGATTGCGCGCCATGATCGCAGGGGAGCCCGATCCGGGTGGAGAAGCGTACTGGCGCTCGGCTGAAATCTAGTCTTGAGCGAAAAAATCGTTCACATATGCATCTTTAGGGGCGCGAGCCGCGTTATCCCTTAATCCAGTATGGAGGACATCCTCATATGAGTGATGAGAGCAAGGCGGATTACGGTCTTGAGGACGGTATTGGCAACCTGCAGGACGGCGCGGATGGCCTGTTTGGGAAGCTGCCCAGTTATGATGCCCTTAATCCGGGCCAGCGGAGTGCCGCGGCCGAAGCATTGCGCGATGTTGTCATTGACCAGCCCCTGTTTGCCGTAGCCACGGCGGGTGTTGTGGGGCTGGTTATTGGAATTTTTTTGCGTCGTAGAAAGTAGGTCGGCCAGGGGCATTTTTGGTGCTGGCCGAGGTTGAAATACAAGGGAGTGCGTTATGCTGAGACTGGCACTGTTTTTTCTGGTTGTTTCACTTGTTGCAGGGCTGTTTGGTTTTGGCGGCATTGCCTCTGCTTCGGCCGGGATGGCTAAAATTCTGTTCTTTATCGCCATTATGCTGTTTGTCGTGTTTTTGGTTGTCGCCCTTCTGGCGGGGCGTGCGGTCATGAAATAAGGGCTCGGCGCGCAGACGCCGGGTCTAAAAAAACCTCCAGGGCTAAAAGCTCTGGAGGTTTTTTATTGGGGATGGCTCTGGGCCGGACGGGGTTAGTTTTTGTCTTTTTGAATGAAGGAAGGCAGGAACGGGTTGTCCGTTTGCATGGAACCCTTGCTGGGGAGTTCGGAGGCGTTCCACCCCCCGCCAAGTGCTTCCACCAGACTGACGGAATCCAGAATTCGGCTTTGCTGGATCTGCAGTGCGGTCTGTGCGTTGGACAGGGCCGTGACCTCGGCGGTGATAACGGTGGTATAAATCTGGGTGCCCGCCATATACTGGTTGAACGCAATGCTCACAGCCCTGTTGGCTGCTTCCAGCGCGGTATGCTGCTGATCGGCCTGATCGGCCAGAATACGCAGGTTGGACAGTTGGTCCTCCACCCCTTGCAGGGCGGTCAGTACGGTCTGGCGATAGGTGGCGACATAGGCATCGTAGTTGGTGTCAGCCTCGCGGACGGCGGCAGTGCGTGCCCCCCCAGCAAACAGTGTTTCCGTTGCCGAGGCGCCAAGGGTCCATATTCGGTTTGCAACCTGTACAAGAGCCCCAACCGGGTCGCCACTGTAGGAGTAGGTGGCCGTGAGTTTGACATCGGGGTAGAACGCGGCCATGGCCGCGCCAATCTGGGCGTTGTACTCCTCCATCCGGCGTTCGGCCGCGGCAATGTCGGGGCGGCGCTGGAGCAGGCTGGCAGGCACCATGACCGGAATGGCCGGAATGGCGCGCGGCAAGGCCCCATGCGGGATGGAAAGCTCGGCAGGAGCCTTGCCCATGAGTACGGCAATCGCGTGCTCGTACTGCGCACGGGCTATGCCGGTTGCGGTGGCCTGTGCCCGCGTCTGCTCAAGCTGGGTCTGGGCCTGGAGCAGGGTGGTCGGGTCTGTTGTGCCCGCCTCATACTGGTTTTTGGTAATCTGGTAGGAACGGTCGTAAAACGCCACGTTCTTGGTCAGCAGGTCGTACAGGCTATCCTGATAGCGCAGGTTGAAATAGGCCGTGGCCAGTTGCGCCTGGTAGGACAGGCGCGCATTGGCCAGATCGGCAGCAGTAGCCTGCGCCTCGGTCACCTGGGCCTGGATCTGCCGCCGGATCTTGCCCCACAAATCCAGGTCCCATGATGCGGTCGGCCCCATGGCATAGGTGTTTTCCGTGGAGTTGGAGGGGGTGGAGGTCGTGCTGGAGCTGCCATCGCTTCCGTAGTTGATGATGGTGCCGCTTGAGCGCGACCCACGACCAGAACTCTGGCGGTTGAAGGAAAGCGCGCCACTGAGCGTTGGGTAAAGCTGCGCCCTTATGGCGTTGATGGTGGCGCGGGCGTTGCGGTAGCGGGCCTCGTACTGGATGATGTTCTGGTTGTTGATGTTCACCTGCGCTTCCAGTTCGTTCAGCAGGGGATCGTCATAAATCATCCACCATGACCCTTTGGACAGGCTGGCCAGTTGGGGGGCCGCGTAACGCCACCCTGGCGCGGGCTGCAGTTCCTTGAACGCGGGTGAGATAATGGGCGTTGGGGGTTTGTAGCTTGGCCCGACCATGCAGCCACTCAGCACGGCGGGTGCCAGTAGCAGGAACAGGCGAAAAGGGCGGGTGGGTCGGTAAAGAGGCATTCAGCTATCCTGCCTGAAACTGCGGGAAAACGACAAGGAGCGGATAAAGGAACCGGCACGCGACTGCCATGTATCAAACATAAGGTAAATGACTGGCGTTGTATAAAGGGTAAGGGCCTGGCTGACGATAAGCCCACCAACAATGGCAATGCCCAGAGGGTGCCGCAACTCCGCCCCATACCCGTTGGCGACCATGAGCGGGGCGGCCCCAAGGGCTGCGGCGACCGATGTCATCATGATCGGGCGGAAGCGGAGCAGGCAGGCGGTGCGAATGGCGTCATGGGCGGACATGCCCTGCTCACGCTCGGCCATGATGGCGAAATCGACCAGCATGATGGCGTTTTTTTTCACGATGCCAATCAATAGGATCACACCGATCATGGCGATAAGGGAAAACTCCTCCCCCGCCAGTTGCAGGGCCAGCAGCGCACCCACGCCAGCGGATGGCAAGGTGGAGAGAATGGTCAGCGGGTGTACGTAACTTTCATACAGGATGCCCAGCGTAATATATACGGCCACAAGGGCTGCGAGGATCAGGAGCGGTTCATCACTGACCGCTTTTTGGAACTGGGCGGCATTGCCTGCAAAACTGCCATGAATGGTGTTGGGCATATGCAGGGCGACCTGTGCGGTGTTGATGATCTGTGTGGCCGTGCCCAGGGAGACCCCCTTGGCCAGATTGAACGAGAGCGTTGCCGCGACCGCCAACCCCTGATGGTTGACCGAAAGGGGAGTGCGGCTGGGAACCAGATGGGTGACAAGGTTCAGCGGCACCATGGCCTCGGATGCCGTGCTGACAGCCGACCCGTTGGAGGCTCCGGCCCCACCTGCCAGTGCATTGGCAATCTGGTTTTTAAAGGACAGGGAGCTCTGGGTAGCCTCCGTACTGGTGGCGGTCGTGCTCGAGGCATTGCGTACCCGTATGGTGTTGGACTTGGTGCCCCCTCCAGCCGAGCCCCCGGCAACGCTGATCCAGACCTGCATCAGGCTTTCCGGGTTGGACCAGTTCTGGGGATCGGCCTCCATGATCACGCGGTACTGGTTCAGGCGGTTGTAGATCACGGAGGCCGCGCGCTGGCCAAACGCATCATACAGGGTGTTGGAGAGGAGCTGGGGGGTAATGTTCACACGGGCGGATGTGTCGCGGTCGATTTCGGTGCTGATGGCGGATCCTCCGAGTTGTACATCGGAGGAGAGGGAGGTCAGTTCCGGGTGGCGGCGCAGTTCGGCCAGCAGGCGTGATGTCCAGTCGTAGAGGTCGGAGGAGTTTTCGCCCTCCAGCGTGTACTGGTAGGCGGCATTGCTTTGCCGTGCGCCCGAGCGGATGGCGCCGGGCTGCATAAGAAAAAAGCTGGCCCCAACCAGGTTGCGCAGCTTGCGGTTGACGCGGGCGATCAGGTCGGTTGGCGTGTCGTTGCGCACGGTTTTGTCCGTGAGCTCCAAAAACAGCCCCGCCTCGTTGGCTGAACCACGACCACCGATAAAGGAGGACACACTCTTTACGTCGCGGTCACGCATGAGCACGTTTTGCACTTCGGTCAGTTTTTTGGCCAAAGCCCCGAAGGAAATCGACTGGTCCCCCTGCAGATGCCCCATGAGCATGCCCGTATCTTCCACCGGGAAAAATCCTTTGGGCATGAGAACGAACAGGGCCGCGGTCAGGGCCAGTGTAAAGGGCAGGCTGAGCAGTACGGTCTTGTGGTAGCGCAGGGCAACATCGAGCGAGCGGGCATAACCGGTCTGCATGTGGTCCAGAAAAGCGGTCATGGCGGCAATGGCGTGGCGCAACAGGCTGCCAGCGCCAGAGGGCGCAGGCCCCGCAGCATGGGGCACCAGCAGGTAAGCGGCCATCATGGGGGTCAGGGTCAGGGAGAGCACCATCGAGATCAGGATGGTGATGGAGACCGTCATGGCGAATTCATGGAACAGGCGGCCAGCCAGGCCGCCCATCAACAGAATGGGCAAAAAGACGGCGATCAGGGAAACGGAGATGGAAATAACCGTAAAGGCCACCTCGCCACTGCCTTTTATGGCGGCGTCACGCGGGTGGAGCCCCAGTTCTATGTAGCGGGCAATATTTTCCATGACCACAATGGCGTCATCCACCACAAAGCCGGTGGAAACCGTAAGCGCCATGAGCGACATGTTATCGAGCGAAAAGCCCAGCAGGCGCATGACGCCAAAAGTCGCCACAATGGAAGTGGGCACTACCACGGCGGGTATGAGCGTCATCCGCCACGAGTGCAGGAAGAGCAGCACCACCAGCACTACCAGCACGACCGAGATCAGCAAGGTAAGCTGCGTATCCACAAGGGCTGCGCGGATAGTGAGCGAGCGGTCCAGCCCCACATGCAGCGCAACGCCGCCGGGCAGGGCGGATTTGAGCATGGGCATTTCCGCATTGATCTGGTCCACCGTGTGAATCACGTTGGCTCCGGCTTGCGGAAAAACAACGGCAATAACGGAAGCATGCCCGTTGTAGTATCCGGCGTTGCGCAGGTCTTCCACGCTGTCTTGCACCTGGGCCACGTCGGCCAGCCGCACGGGGCGGTTGTTGCGCCAGGCGATAATCAGGTCTCGGTAGTCCTGTGCGGTGCGGACCTGGTCATTCGTGTCCAGCGTGTAGCGCGTGCCGTTCTGGTCGATAATGCCTTTGGGGGTATGGGCGTTGGCGGAGGCGAGGGCTGCGCGTACGTCTTCAAACCCGATGCCGTATTTGAACAGGGGCAGGGGGTTTATTTCCGCCCGGATGGCAGGCAGCGCGCTTCCGCTGATTTCCACCTGGCCCACACCCTGTATGGCCGACAGGTGCTGGACCAGCACATTGGTCGCATAATCATACAACTGGGGGCGGGTATGGGTGTCCGACGTTAAGGTGAGGATAAGAATGGGCGCGCCGTTGGGGTTGGCCTTGCGGTAACTGGGGTTCTGCCGCAGCGAGGAGGGCATGTCCGCATGGGCGGCCTGAAGGGCGGCCTCCACATCACGCGCGGCCCCGTTAATATCGCGCGAGAGGGCGAACTGGAGCGTAATACGCGTGCTGCCTTCGGTGGACTGGGATGTCATTTCCGTAACATCGGCAATCTGCCCCAGATGCCGCTCCAGTGGAGCCGCAACAGCACTGGCAACTTCCTCCGGGGAGCCACCAGCCTGCCGGGCCTGTATCTGAATAACCGGAAAATCCACATTGGGCAGGTCAGCCACAGGCAGGCCGCGGTAGCCCAGAAGCCCTCCCAGGAACAGGGCTATGGTCAGCAGAATGGTGGCGACGGGCCGGTCAATAAAAATCCGGCTGATGTTCACGGCACGGCCTGCCCGTTGGGGGGGGCGGTTGTGCGGGCATGGCGCAACTTGCTCCATTTTTGCGCCCATGTGTCCAACGTCAGGTAAATGACAGGCGTCGTAAACAATGTCAGCAACTGCGAAAGGGCAAGCCCGCCAATAATGGTCAGCCCCAGCGGGTAGCGCAGCTCCGAGCCCGTGCCGTGGGAGAGCACCATGGGCACGGCTCCCAGCATGGCGGCCAGAGTGGTCATGAGAATGGGACGAAAGCGCAAGGTGGCCGCGGTGCGGATGGAGCGCAGGCTGTCCATGCCATGTTCACGCTCGGCCTCCAGTGCGAAGTCGATCATCATGATGGCGTTTTTCTTTACAATACCAATCAGCAGAACAATGCCGATAATGCCCATAATGTCGAGGTTCACACCCGCCACCATCAGGGTCAGCAGCGCGCCAATGGCGGCCGAAGGCAGGGTGGAAAGAATGGTAACGGGGTGGATAAAGCTTTCGTACAGAATACCCAGCACAATATAGACCGCAATAATGGCTGCCGCGACCAGGAATAACTCGTTGCTGAGCGAACCTTCAAACGCGGCCGCCGTGCCCTGGAACGATGTCTGGAAAGCGGCGGGCAGGTGAATATCGGCCTCCACACGGCGGATGGCGGCCGTGGCGTCCCCCAGTGCATAGCCGGGGGCAAGATTGAAGGAGATGGTCGTGGCCGGGAACTGGCCAAAATGGGTCAGCAGCAGGGGGGCTGTCTCCTGCGTGACCTTGGTGACCACAGGCAGGGGTACCAGCCCGGAGGTGGGCGAGCGCGTAGGGCCAGAGGAACTCTCCCCCGTGTTGCCACTGATGCCTGGCAGGTAAAGCTGGTTCAGGGAGGACAGGTTGGACTGAAAGCGTGGATCAGCTTCCAAAATAACGCGGTACTGGTTGGACTGCGTATAGATTGTGGAAATCTGGCGCTGGCCAAAGCTGTCATACAGGACGTTATCAACCGTCTGGGGGGTTATCGAGTAACGTGCCCCCGTGGCGCGGTCGAGAGTGACGCGTGCCACCAGTCCTTCGGCCTGCAGGTCGGAGGTCACATCGGCCAGCGAGGGCTCCTGCTGCAAGCGTTCGATCAGCTTGGGCACCCAGGTCTTGAAGGCGTTGTAATCGGGGTTTTCAAGCAGAAACTGGTACTGTGTCGCCGATACCGTCGTGTCGAGCGAGAGGTCCTGCACGGGCTGGAGGTAAAGTTTTATGCCCGTCACCTGCGCTGTTTCCTGCTCCAGCCGCGCCGCGATCTGGGTGGCGGAGGAGGAGCGGGCGTCATGCTCTTTCAGGTTGATCAGGAAGCGGCCCTGGTTCAGCGTTGCGTTCTGCCCGTCCACCCCGACAAAGGAGGACAGGGACGCCACATCGGGGTCCTTGAGGATAACGCTGGCCAGTTCCTGCTGGTGCACCTTCATGCTCTCGAACGAGATGGACTGCGCGGCAACGGAAATGCCCTGGATAACCCCCGTATCCTGTACGGGGAAAAACCCTTTGGGAATGTACCAGCCCAGAACACCGGTCAGCACCAGCGTGCCAACGGCCACGGCCAGCGTGAGTTTGCGCCATTCCAGCACCACATCGAGCATACGGTCATAGGCGGCGATCAGCCGTTCGGTCGCGGTTTCCATCCGGGCGGACCAGCGCAGGAACGGGGTTGCCGCCGTTCCCGCGTCATGGGGGCGCTCGGAGAGGATGCGCGCGCACATCATGGGCACAAGCGTAAGCGACACTACGGCGGACAGAATGATGGTGGTCGCCAGCGTAAGCGCGAACTCGTGGAACAGGCGGCCCACCACATCGCTCATGAACAGCAGCGGAATAAGGACCGCAATGAGCGATATGGTCAGGGAGATAATGGTAAAGCCGATTTCCCCAGCACCCTTGAGTGCGGCACTCATGCGGTCCTCGCCCGCTTCCACATAGCGCGAGATATTCTCGATCATCACAATGGCATCATCCACCACAAAGCCGGTGGCGATGGTCAGGGCCATGAGTGAAAGGTTATCGAGCGAGAAGTCGAGCAGGTACATGATCGCCAGCGTGCCGATAATGGAAAGCGGCACGGACAGGCTGGGAATAATGGTGGCGGGAACGTTGCGCAAGAAGACAAAAATAACGGCTACAACCAGCACAAGCGCCAGGAAGAGCTCAAACTGCACGTCCGATACGGAGGAGCGGATGGTTGTGGTGCGGTCGGTCAGGGGGACAATATCAATGCCCGGCGGCAGGGTCTGGCGCAGGGCGGGCAGGGTGGCCTTAACATTGTCCACCACGGCAATAACATTGGCGCCGGGCTGGCGCTGCACGTTCATGATCAGGGCCGGGGTCTTGTTGGACCACGCGGCAAGCTGGGTGTTTTCGGGGCCGATAATCACCGTGGCCACGTCGCGTATGCGCACAGGCCCGCTGTTCTGGTAGGCGATAACCTGATTGAGCAGCATGTCGGGGCTGGTAATCTGGCCATCCACGCGCAGTGTGGCCGAGCGTTGCGCGCCATCAAACGTACCCGTGGGGGAGTTGACGTTCACATTGCCAATGGTGGTGCGCAAGGTGTCCAGGTCAATGCCGTAGGAGGTGAGTTTGGGAACATTCACCCGCACCCGGTAGGCCTTGCGGTTCCCGCCCGAGAGCGTGACCAGCCCTACGCCCGAAATCTGGCTGATCTTTTGCGCAAGCCTTGTGTCCACGTAGTCTTCCACTTCGGGCAGTGGAATGGTGGCGGACGTAATGCCCAGCGTGAGCACGGGCGTGTCCGCCGGGTTGACCTTGGCGTAAACCGGGGGAGCGGGCAGGTCGGTTGGCAGTAACGAGTTGGCCTGGTTGATCGCGGCCTGCACCTCCTGCTCCGCCACATCCATGGACATGGACAGGTCAAAGCGCAGGGTAATGACCGACGCCCCGCCCGATGAGCGCGACGTCATCTGGTCCAGGCCGGGCATCTGGCCAAGCTGGGTTTCCAGCGGGGCTGTGACCGAGGTGGCCATAACATCCGGGCCAGCGCCGGGGTAGAAGGTTTCCACCGTAATGGTGGGGTAATCAACTTGAGGCAGGGCGGAAATGGGTAAGAAATGGTAGCCCAGTAACCCGGCCATGAAAATGGCCAGCATCAGCAGCGTGGTTGCGACGGGCCTGCGGATGAAAATGGCGGAGGGATTCACGGCGTGGCATGGTCCGGTGTTGGGGTGGGGGCCGTGCCGGGAATACTCACCTTAATTCCCGCGCGTAAATGGTCGGTGCCGTCCGTGACCACGCGGTCGCCATCCTTCAGGCCGGTGGTGACAACACTGAGCGTGCCGTTGGAAATGCCAGTGGTCACCGGTTGCACGCTTACCGTGTCATCATCCTTGACAACATAGACAAACAGGCCGGAGGGGCCGGTCTGCACCGCGGTTGTTGGCAGCAGCAGCACATGGTCCAGTGTTTTGACCAGAAGGCGCGCGTTGACAAACTGGTTGGGGAACAGGTGTTCGTCTTCATTGGCAAAGATGGCGCGCAGGCGCACCGTGCCCGTTGCCGTGTCAATCTGGCTATCCAGTGTGCTGACCGTGCCATCGGCGATTTTTTGCGTATTGGAACTGTTCCAGGCGGAAACAGGCAGGGCCTTGCGGGCCTGCAACTGCGCGAACACCTCGGGCAACTGGTCCTGTGGCAGCGTAAAAATAACCGATATGGGCTGCATCTGGGTCAGCACCGCCAGCCCGCCGGACTGGCCCGCGGCAACATAGTTGCCCTGGTCAACCGCGCGGATGCCGATACGCCCGTCCACGGGGGCAATAATGTGGCAGTAGATCAGCTGCAGTTTCTGGTTGTCCACCAGCGCCTGGTCGGCCTTGACCGTGCCTTCAAGCTGCTGGACCGTAAACTGCTGGTCACGTGCGGTTTTGGCGTCAATGCTGTCCTGCTTTATCAGGCGCTGGTAGCGGCCACTGTCCACGCGGGCCTGCTCAAGCTGCGCCTTGTCCTGGGCCAGTTGTCCTTCATATTGTTCAAGCAGGACCTGGTAGGGGCGCGGGTCGATCAGTGCGAGGAGGTCCCCCTTGTGCACATGCTGCCCTTCGGTGAACAGAACCTGCGCCAGGTAGCCTTCCACGCGGGTTTGCACGGTTACGTTGGTAATGGGCACAACCGTGCCCAGTTCCGTCAGTTCCACCGGCATGCTGCCTGCATGGACGGTCTGCACGGCCACGGGCTGGCTCTGGCTGGAATCCGCCGCGCCATGGCGTGTCTTGTGGCTTGCCTGCGGGCGCAGAAGGGCAAAACCCAGAATACAGGCCCCCGCCAATACGCCCCCCGCCAGCAGCAGGCGCTTTTTGGAGGAACGTGGTTTGGGGGGAACGGAGGGCGGAGAGTTATCGGCCATGAGGTGCGCTGTTCGTTAACCTAAGTTGCGTCAGAAAATTCAGGGGAACGCTGTGCATAGGGGCACCCTGCTGATGGAAGGCAAGTGTGCGGAACTCTTTGCCTAAGTGCAAGCCTCGTCATTGGAAGCGTGCATAAAATAACATTTCTTTATGTAATCTGTGCGTTAATGGCGTGCGGCTCAGCGGCGGTTGCCGCTCATATTCGCTCCTGCCGTAGGCGAAAGTGTGGCGCAAAGCGGCACGGCAAGGAGCGATATGGCGCCCGTGACAACAAACCCCAGGGCAAAGTCGGTCATGTTTGCCGGGCTGTTGTGGTGCAGTTTGCTCAGGATGGTGAGCGTGCCAGCCGCAATGCAGATACCAGCCGAAAGCATGATCTGCTGCATGGTGGAATACAGGCTGGTTGCCGCACTCATTCTGTCGGCTGGAATATCGGCATAGGCAACGGTGTTATAGGCCGAAAACTGGAGCGACTGGGCCGCCCCCGCCACCGTGAGCACGAGCGAGAGGAGCCACAGCGGATAAGAGGGGCGAAAGGCCGCGATCAGGGCAAAGACCAGCGCTGCGGAGGAGCCGTTGGCCATCAGAATGGTGCGGAACCCCCAACGCTTGAGCAGGGCCGGCACAAAGGGGCGCATGGCAATGGCCCCAAGGGGTGCAACAAACGTGACAAGCCCGCTTTGGGCCGCACTCAGCCCGGCCCCGATCTGCAAGAAGGAGGGGAGCAGAAAAGGCAGGGAGCCCACGGCAATGCGCGATGCAGCCCCCCCAAAAACGGAAATGCGGAATGTCTGGAAACGCATCAGCCGCAGGTCCAGCAGCGGAAAGGTGGTCCGCCCCGCGTGGTAGGCATACACGCCCAGCAAGGCCAGGCCTGCGGCCAAAAAGCCCGCCACCAGTGCGGGGGAGCCCGTGCCGTGGCTGAACAGTTCGGCAAAAACGGACAGGACCGCGAGCCCGCCCCCCGCCAGTAGCAGCCCCTTGAGGTC
>CALCDN010000062.1 GCA_937900755.1 uncultured Acetobacter sp.
CTCTGCCGCAGTCCCCGCATTACCATAAACTGCCAGAGCAGCAGGACGGGAATACCGATCATGATTTCCCGCCCACGGCGCAGCAGGGAAATACCCAGGGACAGCGAGGGGTCTATGCCAAAAGCATGCCCCAGCGCCATGTAGGCCCCTTCCTGCACACCCAGACTACCAGGAACCAGAAACCCGACGGACATGATGGCGCAGGTCACGCCCTCCATCGCCACGGCACCAGGGAAGGTCAGGTGCGCGCCCAAAAAACGGGCCGTCAGCCACAGCATGCCCGCGCTGCCCAGCCAACCAAGCAGGTGGTAACAGGCCGAGCGGCAGATATGCCACGGGCGGCTCCATGCCGCCTCCATGCGTTCTTGCAGGTTATCCGCACCGGCCAGAATATTATCCCGCCACTGCGATGCCAGGCTCTTGGTGAACATGCCCCCGAACTTGCGGAACAGGTTGCCCCCGTGCGTCTGGGTCCAGATAAAACCCGCCGTCCCCGCGATGAGGAACAGCGTCCCCCCGACCACGGGCACCACAAACGGGCTGGAACGCTGGTGCGCCACAAGGCAGGCCACGGCCAGCAGCACAAACGCCACCTGCCCCATGACCTCTGTTGTAATATCCACAAGGTTGGCGCACGCGGCCTCTGGCAATTCCACGTCCCGGTCGGATGCACGGTGTACGCCATGGCCCGAACAGGTGGCGCGAATACCAATGACAATCCCCCCGACCTGGGAGAACGGCAGGCACGTTGCGGCTGCATCGCGCACCATGCGGGCCAGCAACAGACGCACATAGCCAATTTCAGGGAACGCGGCATGCCATGCCATGCCCAGAACGCCGTCCACGGCCAACTGGCAGCATACCATGAGCAGAAAGCCGCCCAGACCAATACGCATGACAGCACGCAAAACGGAATCGAAACCGCTCCACGCCATTGCTGCCGTAACGACCACGAGCCCAAGAAAAGTGAGAAAAACCGTAAGCTTCTTCAAGGCCTCAGCTCTGTCCGCCTGTTACGCCGGTGGCTCCGCCATGCCCATGGGCGTGGCGGAGCCCGACCGGGCGCATATGTGAATGTTCCGCCCCCTTACACTACCACGGGGTCTGGCGCCACCTCGGGTGTCAGGATAAAGAAACAGACCAGCCGTTCGGGATTAACGCCCAACACCTGTTTTCTTTCAGTCCTCTACCGGGAGCCCATCCTTCATGACTGCTCATACGCTCGTAACCGGCGCAACTGGTTTTGTCGGTTCCGCCGTGGCTCGCACACTGCTGGAACGTGGCCATTCCCTGCGCCTGATGGTGAGAGAAGGCAGCGACCGTAGAAATATTGCCGACATTCCAGCCGAACTGGTGGAGGGGGACCTGTCACGGCCGGACACATTCGCGCGTGCGGTGGCGGGCTGCCGCTACGTTTTCCATGTCGCGGCTGACTACCGGCTGTGGGTGCCCGACCCCGCCCCCATGATGACCGCCAACGTGGAAGGCACGCGCCTGCTCATGCTGGCAGCCCAGAAGGCGGGCGTGGAGCGGATTGTCTACTGCTCGTCCGTGGCGGCCCTTGGCCTGATCGGGGATGGCTCCATCGCGGACGAAAACACTCCGGTGGAAGAACACGCCGTTATCGGCATTTACAAGCGCTCCAAATACCGCGCGGAGCAGGAGGTCCTGCGGCTTGTGCAGGAGCACAACCTGCCCGCGGTCATTGTAAACCCTTCCACCCCTGTTGGCCCGCGCGACATAAAACCCACCCCCACAGGGCAGATGATTCTGGACTGTGCCGCCGGGCGCATGCCCGCCTATGTGGATACGGGCGTGAACATCGTGCATGTGGATGATGTGGCCGAAGGCCACGCACTGGCCCTTGAACGGGGCAGGATTGGCGAAAAATACATTCTGGGCGGCGAAAACTACCTGCTGGGCGACCTGTTCGCCATGGTGTCCGAAATCGCGCATGTGCCCCCGCCCAAGATCAGCCTGCCGCAGGAGGTCATCTGGCCGGTGGCCATTGTGTCCGAATGGTTGTCCCGTGCTTTTGGCTTTTCGCCCCGCGTCACGCGCGAGATGCTGGCCATGTCACGCAAGAAAATGTTTTTTTCCTCCGCCAAGGCCATGCACGAACTGGGCTACGCACCACGCCCGGCCCGCATGGCGGTGGAGGACGCCATTACGTGGTTCCGTAACAACGGCATGCTCAAATAAGGAAGAGGTCCGTCATGGTTCTGGCTCTCGCTCTTCTCTGCGCCATAATCTGGGTGGGCCTTATTTTCTGCCATGGGCATTTCTGGCAGGCCGGTCCCATACTTCAGCCAGCCAGCCTGGCGGACGCACCAGCCGACATCGCCCCCGACGTAACCGTGGTTGTTCCCGCACGTGACGAGGCGGAGTCCATTGAAGTCGCCCTGGGGTCACTGCTGCAACAGGACTACCCCGGCGCGCTCTCGGTCATTTTGGTCAATGACCGCAGCACGGATGGCACAGGCGCACTGGCCAGAGCCCTGCCCGACCCCCACAACCGGCTGAGCGTGCTCGATGGCGCCAACCCCGAACCGGGCTGGAGCGGCAAGCTGTGGGCCGTGGCACAGGGTGTGCACGAGGCGGAGCGGCAGGCCCCGCATGGCAGTGGCTACCTGTTCCTGACCGATGCGGACATCATCCATGCACCGGCCCATATTTCCACCCTTGTCGCCAAGGCACAGGCCGACCGGCTGCACATGGTTTCCGAAATGGTGGAACTCCAGTGCGAAACACTGGCCGAACGCGCACTGGTGCCCGCCTTTGTGTTCTTTTTTACGCTGCTCTACCCCTTTGCCAAGGTGAACAACCCCAAGGACAGAACCGCCGGCGCCGCCGGTGGCACCATTCTGCTCCGGCGCGACATGCTTCGCCAGATTGGCGGTATTCAGGCCCTTAAAGGCGCACTGATTGATGACTGCACCCTGGCGTCCTGCGTCAAGCAGGCGGGGGGCGGCTCTACCTTGGCCATTCCTGCCTGGCGCGCTCCATCCGGCCCTACCCCTCCGCTGCCGATATCTGGCGCATGATCGCACGCACGGCGTATGTGCAGCTCCATTTCTCCCCCGCCCTGCTTGTCCTCACCGTTGTGGCCATGCTGGTGGTATGGGTTGCCCCCATAATGCTGGCCCTGTTCGCCCAAGGAGCCGCGCAGTGGATCGGGGCTGGTGTGTGGCTGGCCGCCACCCTGTCCTTTTTGCCAACACTCAGGCGGTTTCGGCTTTCTGCCCTGTGGGCGCTGGGGCTGCCACTGATCGCGGGGTTTTACACCGCCGCCACCCTTGGCTCGGCACTCAACCACCACCGCGGGCGGGGCGTAGTGTGGAAGAACAGGGCCTATACCGAAGCCATTCCCAACAGTGGCCGCATAAGCAACCCCGCACCCGACCAGAAAATGCAGGCCCCGGGGCGGTAAGGTTTTTGGGTCGCCCCCTGCCCGCCGGATTAAGGGATAGGCATGTCTGGCGGGCTCATGTAAACACCAAGCAGTTTCTTGGGGTCCCTTTATTTGAACACGGCACGCATGACTGACGATACACGCATCTGGGGAAAAGCTGACGTTTCATCCGGCAAGGGTGCGTCTGACGAGAACTTTCCCGTAGGCTCCTTCCTGCTCAGCCGCAAACTGCGCCCGCATGTGCATGCCTATTATGACTATGCCCGCGTGATTGACGACATAGCAGACTGTGAAACCCTCCCCCCCGAAGACAAGATTACCCGGCTGAACGCCATGGAGGAGGTGCTCCATGGCCAGCGCAGCGCCATTAACCGGGCCGATGCGCTCAGTGCGGCCCGCCTGCGGGCCTCGCTGTTGCAGACCCATGTACCGTTCGAGACCGCGACAGACCTGCTGATCGCCTTTCGCGATGATTCACGCGGACATGAGTACCGCACATGGGATGACCTGCTGCAGTACTGCAAATATTCGGCCAACCCGGTCGGGCGTTACCTGATCTGCCTGCATGGAGAAAACACGACGGCCTTTGGCCCATCGGATGCGCTATGCACCTCCTTGCAGATACTGAATCACCTGCAGGACTGCGCCAAGGACCTTGAGCGCCTTAACCGCTGCTACATGCCCTCCGACCTGATGCAACTTGCCGGAACCTCCGCGCAGGACCTGCTGGCAGGGCGGACCAGCCCTGCCATGCGCCGGGTGTTCAATACCCTGCTTGACGGGGTGGATGCCCTTAACCGGCAGGCCAGCGCCCTGCCCGCCCATATCCGGGACCGGCGCTTTCGTATGGAATGTGCGGCCATTGTAGCACTTGCCCACCGCCTGGCGCAGCGCCTGCGGTGCGAGGACCCACTGGCAGGGCGCGTGGCCCTGCGCCGGACGGACGCCATGCATGCAGCCATTGCGGCCCTGCGGGCATGGGCATGACCTTCCCGAACGGTGAAAGTTCTGTAAAAAGAAACCCGTTCTCTTCAATCTTGACGAATAACAGGTGAAAAGCGCGTGACAGCCGTAAACATCCAGATGCACGATAAACCGACCCCGCTCGGATGCGATCCGGCTGATCTTGCCTGGGTAGAAAGCACCGTCAAACAGGCAGGCACCTCCTTTGCCGCTGGCATGCGTATTCTGCCCCCCATGCGGCGCTACGGCATGTACGCCATTTACGCGTTCTGCCGCGTGGTGGACGATATTGCGGACGGCAACACACCCCTGGCCGAACGCACCAAGGGGCTGGAAGACTGGCACCAGCGCATTGCCGAACTGTACGCGGAGCGGGCCTTCCCCCCCACAGAGGCGCTGGACCGCGTTCTGCTGGCCGCCATCAACTTCTTTTCCCTCCAGCAGGCCGACTTTGACGCCGTGATTGATGGCATGCTGATGGACACCCAGACAGCAATTGTGGCCCCGGACGAAAAAACGCTGGACCTGTATTGCGACCGCGTGGCCTCCGCCGTTGGCCGCCTGTCTGTCCGCATTTTTGGCGACAGCTCCGCAAACGGGGACCGCGTGGCCTACCACCTGGGCCGGGCCCTGCAGATTACCAACATCCTGCGCGACATTCCCGAGGATGCGGTCCGGGGGCGGCTGTACCTGCCCGCCGATCTGCTGGAACGCTTTGATGTGCCCAAGGACGCGGTTAAAGCCCTGTACGCCCCCGGTCTGGAGCAGGTCGCCCGCGTCATGGCCGCCCGCGCGCAGGACCACTTCCGCACAGCTTTTGCCACCATGAAGGTCTGCCAGCCCCGCTCCATGCTGCCCGCGCGCATTATGGGGGCGAGCTACGAGTCCATTCTCAAGGCCCTGTGCAAACGCGGCTGGGGTGCGGCCGTGCTTCGCTCGCGGCCCCATACGTCCCTTGTTGGCAAAGCCCGGTGGTTTGCCCTTTCCTACATGTCCTGAGAAACGGCAAAACACGGTATGTCTGGTATTCTGCATATTATTGGCGGCGGCATGGCTGGCCTTGCCGCCGCAGTCGACGTGGCGGGCACGGGCACGCGCGTTATCGTGCATGAAGCCGGGCGCACCTGCGGTGGCCGGGCACGCTCCTACCATGACCGGCACCTTGACTGCCGGATAGATAATGGCAACCACCTGCTCCTGTCCGCCAACAGCACGGTGTTCCGCTACCTGGGTATAACAGGAGCACTGGATACGCTGAGTGGGCCGGGCAAACCCGTTTTTCCGTTTGTCGATCTGGCCGAGGACGCCCGCTGGACACTGGACCTGTCCCGTGGGCGGCTGCCCTTGTGGGTTTTTCAGCCGCACCGCCGTGTGCCGGACATGCGCCTGCCCGAACTGCAAAGCCTGTACCGCCTGATCCGCGCGGACGCCCAGGCAACCGTGGCGGACTGCCTGCTGCCCGGCGCCTTTACCCGCAGGCTGCTGGAGCCTTTTTCCATTTCCGCGCTGAACACCCTGAGCGATACAGGGAGTGCGGCACTGCTTGGCGCGGTTGTGCGGGAATCGCTCTCGCTTGGGGGGCATGCCTGCGTGCCGTGGTTCGCGCGTGATGGCCTTTCCGAAACCCTCGTGGACCCCGCCATAGCCTATCTGGCCACCATGAACGCCGAGGTTCGCACACAAACGCGCATTACAGGGCTGGATGTGGCAAAAGGCCGCGTAACGGCACTCCATACCGCTCAGGACAGCATTGCCCTGGGCGCGCATGACAGCGTGATTGTCGCCACCACCGCCCCCGTGGCGGAAGGGCTGCTGGCCCAGCATATGGCGGGACTGGTCACCCCCAACGCGTTTGAAAGTATTCTCAACCTGCACTTCCGTCTGGCGGATGCGCCGCGCCCCGTTGGCTCCTTTGCCCAATGCGGCTTCATGGGCGTTATTGGCGGGGTTACGGAATGGGTGTTCCTGCGCGGCAACATCCTGTCTGTCACGGTCAGTGCGGCCAACCGCTACGCTGACGATGACCATGAGGAACTGGCCCGCACCATCTGGGCCGAACTCCGCAGCGCCTGTGACGCGGTGCTGGAGCAACCCCTGCCCCAAACGCCAGACGCCCAACGCATTGTATGGGAAAAGCGCGCAACCTTTGCCGCCACCCCCGAGCAGAACCGCCGCCGACCGGGTTCAGCCACACCCCTTGTCAATCTGGCGCTGGCGGGGGACTGGACCAATACAGGCCTGCCCGCAACGCTGGAAGGCGCCATGCGCTCGGGCCTTCATGCCGTGCATGCGCTGGGCCTTAAAACACCGTCCTGAACACGGGCGATCCACACCGTCCATCACGGCCTGGGGTCTTATCCATGACACAAGCAACCACCGCGCATCCCGCCCCCAGCCATCCCGGTATTCTGGTCGGGCTCAAGGCCGAAGCGCAACTGATCCGCGGCGTATTCCCCCATGCGGCCATTGCCGCAAGTGGCGCCACAAGGGAGGGCGCCCGGCGCGAGGCCAACAGGCTTGCCGCATGTGGGGTGGATTGCCTGTTATCCTTTGGCCTGGCAGCCGGGCTGGACCCGGCCCTGCCACCGGGCGCCATTGTTATTCCCAGCGCGGTCAAGGCGTGGGGCAACACATGGGCCTGCGACCCCACCTTGCGCCATATTCTGGGCGGGGACCAACAGGGCACCGTAAACGGCCCCCTGCTGCACAGTGATGATGTTGTCCTCCAGGCCCAACACAAGGCTGACCTGTTTGCCAGCACCCACTGCGCCGCACTGGATATGGAAAGTGGTTTTCTGGCCCGTGCCGCGCATGACGCCGGTTTGCCCTTTGCGGTCCTGCGCGTTGTGTGCGACCCGGCCACACGGTCCCTGCCCCCTGTGACAGCCTGTGTGCTCTCCCCTGATGGAGGGCTTAAAATTGGCCTGCTCCTGCGCTCCCTGCTCCGCCACCCGGCCCAGATCAGTGGCTTGATGACCCTGGGGCGCGATGCGGGCCTTGCCCGCAAGGCCATGCTGCATTTTTTGCACACTCAGGCTACCCGGCCCGTATTCAGGCAATTTGCAACAGGCCGCACGCAAGGCTGAGACAACCGGCCATAAAAAAACCCGCCCGACAGATAATGCCGGGCGGGTAAAACACATGGCCTGAAGCCAGATCCGTTACTGCGAGAATGCCCTCGCCAGAATATTCTGCGTTTCCAGCGAGACAGGCAGGGTGGAGTTGGTCAGGGCGACACCCTTCCAGCCAGCACCCAGCGCCGTGTACAGGTTAACCGCATCGCGCAGGCGTTCCAGCCGCGCCAGCGCCTCCATGTTCTGCGCATTGAGCGTGGTGCGTTCGGTTGTCAGCACTTCCAGAAAGCCGACCAGACCCGCGCCATAGAGCTTGCGCGCACGATCACTGGCTGTTGCGCTGTCTTCGGCCGCCTTGTGCAGTTGTTCGGCATATTCAATATCGTCATGCCAGGCCGCCATGGAATCCTCGACTTCCTTGAACGCGGTCAGAACCGTCTGGCGATAGGTCAGGCGAGACGCTTCCGCCGAGGCCTGCGTGGCACGGACTTCGGATGTCATTTTGCCACCATGCATAAGCGGCAGGCTGGCCATAAGCAAAAACTGCCAGCTCATGGCGTTGACCTGAAACGCCTGGTACATGGCCGATGCATTGGGGTTGAAGGTCAATGGCACCACAAAATGCGGATACAAATTGGCAACCGACACGCCAATCTGGGCCGTGGCAACCGCATAGCGGCGCTCCGCCATGCGCACGTCCGGGCGGTTGGCGATCACAACCGAAGGCAGCACGGCAGGGAACTCCGGCACCACGGGAAGTGGCCGGGGCTGTTTGAGTTCATCTTCCAACTCGCCCGGCATTTTACCCAACAGCACCGCAATGGCGTGTGTCACCTGGGACACGCGGGTTTTAAGCGGTTCACGCGCGGCGATCTGGGCATCCAGTTCAGCCTGTGCCTGCGCGATCTGCAAGGTGTTACCCACCCCTTCCAGGTACAGCTTGTTGGTCAGGTCCACCGCGTCCTTGGCGACACGGATGTTGTCCGTTGCAATCTGGATCTGCAACTGCGTTACGCGCAGCAGCATGTAATCCGATGCCAGTTCGGACAAAAGCCCCATCAGCACCGCGCGGCGGGCCTCGATCGTGGCTTCGACCGCGTGTTCACGCGCTTCCACATCACGCCGGATGCGCCCGAACATGTCCAGTTCCCACGATGCGGTGGCACCATAGGTCAGCATGGACGCCTCAGGCCTGTTGGCCGGGTTGCCCGGACGGAGCGGCCAGTTATCAATGTTCAGGGAGTAGCGGACATCCCCACCCCCCATGTTGGCATCCATCTGCGGGTACCATTGCGCGGCCGAACGGTCACGCATGGCGCGCTCGGCCAGGATGCGCTGCCCGGCAATCTGCAGGTCGTAGTTGCCCTTTATGGCGTCCTGCACAAGACGGGAGAGCAGGGGGTCCTTGAACAGGGACCACCACTCGACCATTTCCTTGTTGGTGCGCTCAATTTCCTCGGGGGTGGCAACATGCTCCTCCGCCGCCTCCTTGAACTGTGCAGGCAGTTTCATACGGTCAGGCTGATAGTTCGGCCCAACGGTACAGGCGGAGAGCAGCATGCCTGTTGCGGCACATAACCCGAAGCGACGACGAACCTTCATGCGTTTCATCCTTGGGCCACGCTCAGAGATGATCTTGCAGCCAAGTGGTCAACGTACCCCTGCGCCCCGCTGGCTCCGGCCCGACACTGACCGTGGCCGTCATACCTGCCGCCAGCGTAACGCTGTCGGGCACATGGTCCAGATGAATACGAACAGGAATACGCTGGGCCAGACGCACCCACGTAAAGATCGGGTTTACATCCTGCAGGCCAAGCTTGTCCGGCGTGCCGTTGGTATCATTGATACCGCGCGCAATACTGATCACATGCCCGGCCAGGATCGGCTTGTAGCCCATGAGCTTGACGCGCGCGACATCGCCCACATGCACGCCCCACATCTTGGTTTCTTCAAAATACCCGTAAACCCAGTAGGAATCGGCATCGATCACCGCCATGCGCGCCTGGCTGGCCGCGGCGTAATCACCCACCCGCAGGTTGAGGTTGGTCACATAGCCATTAACGGGCGAATACAAAACCGAGCGTTGCAGGTTCAACTTGGCCACGTCCAGTGCCGCACGGGCGGCATCCACCGCCGCAATCTGGGTTGCCACGTTGGAGTTGAACACTTCCTGCTCTTCGGCCGACACAATGCCACCCAGGCCCATACGGCGCTTGGCGTCATTGCGTTTGAGCTTGAGGTCTTCCAACGCCCCGTCCAGACGGGCCTGGGCCTCGCGGATCGCCAGGCGGAAGCGGACCGGATCAAGCACAAAAAGCGGATCGCCCTTGTGGACGAACTGGTTGTCCACCACCGGGATCTGCACCACGGTGCCGGCCACTTCGGGGGCCACATCGACCACGTAAACACGCACGCGCCCGTCACGGGTCCAGGGGGCGATCATGTAGACGTTCCAGAGAGTGATCCCCAGAACAATCGCAAGAGAGACGACCGCCAGGGTCAGAACAACTCGTATCAGGGTGCGCAGAAGGGGCATTGCAGAGACTCAAAAGCCTTTTCAGGTCAGACGTAGAGGATCAGCAGACAAAGGATGCAGACGTAAAGCGAAACTTCAAACAGCGCGATATGCCAGAACCAGCCCAGCAGGCCACTCCACCACAACGCAAACCGAATACACATGGTAAGGGGAAGTGCGGCCAGCGCATACACAACGATAGGCGCCATGAAGACGCCAAAAAGATTGAATTCCGTCAGCATGACACCGCCCTGGACACCAGCATTACCGTGCGTCCCTCTTTCCCGCATCGGTATTCTCCTTATGGGCGAGAGCAGCCTGCTCCACCCGGTCGAGAACACCGCAACATTCCTCCAGTTCCGGGTCGGACACACCGGCCATCAGCCGGGCCGTCACCTGGTCCGCCACCCGGCAGACCAGAGCCGCCACCTGGCGCCCCTGGGAAGTAATGCTGACAAGCTTGGAACGTCGGTCCTCCTCGTCCGTTTCACGCACAACGTAGCCGCGTTTTTCCAGCACATCCAGAAGCCGCACCAGCGAAGGGGCCTCGAGCGAGAGGGAACGGGCCAGGTCTGTCTGGCGCATGGAGGAGGATGAAAAGTTGAGATGGTAAATGGGCCGCCACGTGGCATCCGTCAGGCCGAACACCCGCAGATCGGCATCAATTTCCCGCCGCCACATGGACGCAAGCCGAGCCAGCCGGTAGCCAAACGACCGCCGGGTCTCGTTGTCCACAACAGGATTATGCTCAAGTTCCATTCACTGCTCACACTAGCGAGCATGCAAAAAATTTGCACACTCACAAAAGACTGACGCCATCATTTACAGAAATAAACCAGCGCGCCAATGCAAATTTGGAATGGAACCTATGGCTTAACCTAGACTGGACAAATTCAGTCCTTTTTCCCGCGCACAATATCCCACAGCTTGCGGGTGCTGCCACGACCAACAGCCGTGGCAACCGTTGCCGTAACCGCGGCCATGGTTACGGAGTCGCGCATTTGGGTCATGCAGCGGTCGCGCATGATCCGGGCGTCCACTTCGTCCGTTGTCAGGTAGGAGCGGCGGCCAAACAGGATGCACACAAAGGCGGCCAGCACATCCAGCCCGAAAACGGTAAAGGATGCGCCAACCGGGCCAAAATGGCCCACAAACACGAGCAGGATCCAGAGCAGCCCATGCCCCGTGATCAGGGCAAAAAGGCCAAACACCGCAGCCATAATCAAAAACGCGGCCTGACGACCGTAACGGATGGCCATCTGCTGCATCAGGGAAGACTGGGCAGATAGGGCGGATTTACCAAGATCAAAGATACGCATGGGCTCTGGAGCTACCTTCGTTTCAGATGACGCGCAAAGCGTCAGCGAGACATGCGCCCGATGACAAACCCTACCACGCCGGAAATGGCAATGGACAACCAGGACGTGTGACTGCCTGTACGCTTTGCAAGATCGTTGCGCGTATGATCGGCCAGTTCGCGCGCGTTGGCAACCGCCTGCTCGGTCAGATCGCCCGCTTTACCGCTCGCACGGCCCAAAGCTGGAACAATATGTTGTGTAACAAGGCGCTCAATGTGTGCCTTTACCGCGTCCAGTTCCTCGCGCGCGCTGTCGGCTGCGGCTTCACCAGCAAGCTTAACGTCTTTGATTTTATCTGATGACATGAAACAAACCCCGTTGACTTTATCATTTTAAATTACAACACCCTGTGTAACTCACGAAAAAGGACACAGTTGCATGCCGCCCGCGCATGGCTCCCCCCCGGCTTTGGCGCTCACGGATTTTACCTGTCTCTTATACACATCTCCGAGCCCACGAGACACTGAGCGAGGGCGTATG
>CALCDN010000063.1 GCA_937900755.1 uncultured Acetobacter sp.
GTGCCAGTGCCAGTGCCAGTGCCAGTGCCAGTGCCAGTGCCAGTGCCAGTGCCAGTGTGGTCTGTCAAAGGGGCTGGGGTGGCGGAGGGCGTGGGAGCCGCACCACGGGCCGTATCCGCCCATGCCGCGGGTGGCGTGGTTACGCAGAGCGCAACAGACAGGCTATAAAACAGAAACCCGTTCCTTCGGTATCCGAGGGAACGGGCTTTGTACATGAATGCCATGATAAGCTTGCCCGGAAGGGCTAGGCCCACCATGAATCAGCCCTGACGGGCTTTCATGCGGGGGTTCTTCTTGTTGATGACGTAAACCCGGCCACGACGACGCACCACACGGCAGTCTTTGTCGCGCACCTTGGCTGACTTCAGGCTATTTCTGATTTTCATGGCCCGTATTCTCCGCCGATGCTGCTCAATGCATGAAATAAGTTGGCTCGGCACATACCGGCCCAGTGCGGCTGAGTCAATATTCCCCGCAGTTATCGTGTGTTTTTCTTGCTGATTTTGTGGTGTCGGGTGGTTTTTTGTCGCGTTTTGGGGGAGTGGCCCTCTCAGTTCGGTTGCGGTGCAAGTGTGCGCAACGTGTTGGCCAGGGTGGTAAAATCCGCCGCGCGTGGGGAGCGGGGGCGCCATGCCAGGCCAATGGTGCGGCATGTGCCTCCTCCCGCAAGTGGGCGGGCAAGGACGGCGCGGTTTTTAAGGACGCCCTCATCAATGGCCAATGCGGGCATGATGGCGATTCCCAGCCCCAGTTCCACCATTTCCGCCATGCTGTGGAGCGACATGGCGGTAAAGGTGGGTTCGCTCTCCCCTTCCGAGCCGCTGCGGCTGGGGCTTTGGCGGCAGATGGCCAGTGTCTGTTCGCGCAGGCAGTGCCCGTCCTCCATCATGACCATGTTGTATTCGGCCAACCGCTCCACAGGAACGCTCTCCAGCGCCCCAAAGGGGTGGTTGGTGGGCATGATGACGTAAAAGGGGTCCTGCCATAGCGGGTGCGTTTCCGTGCCCTCACACAGGCAGGGCATGGCCAGGACCAGCATGTCCAGTTGGCCAAGGGAGAGCTTTTCCAGCAGATGTTCGGTGGTGTCTTCTGTCAGGGACAAGAGCAGGCGCGGAAAATGCTCGCGCAGTATGCGCACCATGCGTGGGATCAGAAACGGGCCAACGGTGGGGATAACCCCGAGTCGCAAAGGCCCGGTCAACGGGGTGCGGGCAGCCGCGGCCAACTGGGGCACCGCCTCCAGCGCGGCCAGTGCCTGGCGGGCTTTAAGGGCTATCTCGTGGCCCAGCGGGGTAAAAACCACTTTTTTGCCCACGGTGCGGTCCAGCAACGGTGCGTCCAGCTGGCGTTCAAGGGTCATGATCCCAGCGGATAGCGTGGACTGGGTAACGGCGCAGACCGCCGCCGCCCGGCCAAAGTGACGTAATTCGGAAAGGGCGATCAGGTAACGCAGCTGCTGGGCGGAGGGGAGGGGAAACATGGCCAAGTCCTACCTGAAAACCGGGGGTGGTTAATCGATACGCTCAATTGTTCCTATATAAAATATTCATTGGATTAAATGAAAAAGGCGGCTCATACAGGTTTGCACCGCCTGGCCAACCCAAGATGGTCAGGCACAGTGCCAGAAACAAGGAGCAAACATATGCTGACCGTTGGCGATAAGTTTCCCAGCTTTGATCTGACCGCCGTTCCGGGTGGGCCAGAAGGCCTGAAGGGCGAATTCGTTCAGATTTCCGACAAGTCCGATGCAGGTAAGTGGAAAGTGGTGTTCTTCTGGCCGAAGGACTTCACCTTTGTCTGCCCGACCGAAATCGTGGCTTTTGGCAAGATGTCCAAAGACTTCGCAGACCGTGACGCGGTTGTGTACGGCGTTTCCATTGATAGCGAGTTCGTGCACCTGAACTGGCGCTTGCACCATGATGACCTGAAGGATCTGCCGATCCCGATGCTGGCCGACATCAAGCGCGAGCTGACCGAAGGCACGGGCGTTATGGCAAAGGACGCAGGCGTTGCACTGCGCGCGACCTTTGTTGTCGACCCCCACGGCGTGATTCGTCATGTGTCCGTCAACGACCTGTCCGTTGGTCGTAACCCGCAGGAAATCCTGCGTATTCTTGACGGCCTGCAGAGCGATGAGCTGTGCCCGTGCAACTGGAAAAAGGGCGAAGACTTTATCAAAGTCTGAGTCTGACGTACCTGCCGGTCCGTTTTTGCGGGCCGGGAGGTGGTGTGGTGGGCACCTGGCGTGGCCACCGCATCACCCAGCCATTCTAGTATTCAGGGCCGGTTGGCCCGACCAGCAGCCAAAAGCTGCGTCCATGTGTTCCAGTGACCATGACCCTGGCCTGGCACAATTTTCCCAAAGATAATTCACGACGGAAAAAGTCATGTCCATCGATGCACTCAAAGACCGTATTCCCGATTACGCCAAGGACCTGCGCCTGAACCTGGGGTCCCTTGCCAGCGATATCGCCCTGACCCCGCAGCAGCTTGGCGGCACCTTTGTGGCCTCCGCCCTGGCCGCCCGCAATGATGATGTCACGCGTGAGATTGTAGCCCAGTTTCGTGATGTTCTGTCCGAACAGGCGCTGGTTGCCGCGCAATCGGCCAATGCCATTATGGGCATGAACAACATCTATTACCGCTTTGTGCATATGGCGGGTGGTGAATATGCCAAAATGCCAGCACAGCTGCGCATGAGCGTTATTGGTAACCCCGGTGTGGACAAGGCGGACTTTGAGCTGTGGTGCCTGGCTGTGTCCATTATCAACGGGTGTGACCTGTGCGTGACCAGCCACGAAAAAATCGTGCGTGACGCATTGGGCGCCGCCGCCGTGCAGACTGCTGCGCGCATTGCGGCAACCGTGCATGCGGTCGCGGTTACATTGCAAGGCGCGGACGCATTGCAGAACTAAAAGTTTTGGAATGAGCGGAAAAGATAGGGCCGGCTAACGTCCAGTGGCCGGCCAGGGAAGCGCGTCCTGGCTGAACTGCCCGGGGGCGCGCTCGACGCCACTTTACGGATACAACAGATTGTAAAGGAAAGTGGCGCGAGTGACGGGGCTCGAACCCGCGACCTCCGGCGTGACAGGCCGGCGCTCTAACCAACTGAGCTACACCCGCATTTTCCAGCGCTCAACAGTTGTGTGCGCTGGTATGTGGGGCTTTATAACGATGTTTTTCTCTTTGGCAACAGGCATTTCACAAAAAAATGCAATGAACCACATTTTTGCCGGAGCTGTGTCGGGTGTGGGGGTGCAAATGCCCAAGGGCCGCGACATCAGCCAAAACGGTAGCCAGAGAGAGTCTTGCCCAGAACAGTATCGCTGTAAATCTGCTGGCCATGATCGTGCCCTGCGGCTCCGGCCGCGACCATAAGTGGCAGCAGATGCTCCTCCCGCGGGTGGCACAGGCGCGCACCCGGCGCCTGCGCCCACTGGGTCAACCGCAGGTTCCGCTCTGGTGCAGGTGCGCTTATGGTTGCACTCAGCCACGTATCAAACGCCTTTGCGGGCTGGTCGGTCACGGGGGAGCCGTTCATGAAGTGGCCAAGGTTATGGTAGCTCATGCCCGTGCCGACAATCAGCACATTGTCTGCGCGCAAAGGGGCCAGGGCCGCGCCAATGGCCAGGTGCAGGGCCGGGTCCAGAGTGTTTTGCAAGGACAGTTCCACAACAGGTATGTCCGCCTGTGCAAAGGCCAGCATAAGGGGAATGAACACCCCATGGTCAAAGCCGCGCTGTGGGTCTTCGGCGCTGGCAAGGCCCGCATCCGCCAGTAACCCGCATATGCGTTGTGCCAGGGCGGGGCTGCCCGGAGCGGGGTATTGCAGCGCATAGGTGTGGGGGGGAAAGCCGTAATAGTCGTATATCAGTTCCGGTGCGGTGCCTGACGTGATTGTGGTGACCCGCTCCTCCCAATGGCCCGAGACAACCACAATGGCATCAGGCTTTTGTGGAAGCGTGGCGCAAAGCCCGCGCAAAAAAGTGGCCATGTGGTCCCATGTCCGGGGCCAGTCCATAAAAAAGCACGGACCACCCCCGTGGGGGATAAACAGGGTCGGCTGTTTTGGGGGCAGGGTAGCGGAGCTGGAAGCAGGCATGAACATCACCGTAAAAGGAACAGGGGCCCAGGGTATTGTTCAAAGCATGATGTAAAACTGGCGGACTGATAATCCGCAATGCCTGCAATATATCTCACACCCATGGTGCGAACATGGGTGTGGCAGGCCGGCATGGCAGTCTTGTGTCCGCCATGCCCTGCGCAGTAAAGACCTTTGTGGCCTTATTTGGTCTTTGCGGCTTCCAGAGCCTTGAGGATGAAGTCCCCGGCTTCTTCCTTCGTGCCCCAGCCGGTCACTTTCACCCACTTGCCTTTTTCAAGGTCCTTGTAGCGGGTAAAGAAGTGCTCAATGGCCTTGACCGTGATTTCGGGCAGGTCATCGGTGGTTTCAACCTTGGAAAATTCCGGGTGCACCTTGTCGTGCGGGACGCAGATGATCTTTTCGTCCTGGCCGGATTCGTCTTCCATCTTCAGCACGCCAATGGGGCGGGCCCGGATAACGCTGCCCGGTACCACGTTGGAGGGGGTCAGGACCAGGGCGTCCGTGGGGTCGCCATCGGCGGCCAGCGTGTTGGGGATAAAGCCATAGGCTGTTGGGTAGGCCATGGGCGTGAACAGAAAACGGTCAACGAACAGGGCGCCACTTTCCTTGTCAATTTCGTATTTGACCGAGGAACCCTGCGGGATTTCAATCACGACATTAATGTCGAACGGCACATCCTTGCCGGGGGAAAGTTTGGAAACGTCCATGAACACTGCTCCAACCGATAAATAAAGCGAATGGACCAGACCCTATCCGCCCGTATGCGGCTTGCCAAGAGGCGGAGTATAAACGGGCGATATATGGATTTTCCTGCCCCAGACCCTTGCCAAATGGCTCTGGTTGCGTAATCAGATACTCGCCTGCGCGCCCGTAGCTCAATTGGTTAGAGCGGGCCGCTCATAACGGCTTGGTTGCGGGTTCAAGTCCTGCCGGGCGCAGGCTGGTCCAGCCAGCAGCGCAGCCTGTGGGCGCTAATTTTTTCAGTTCATTCCGCATAACGGGAGTTCATCATCATGGCATCCTATCAATACGTCTATGTGATGAAGGATCTGACAAAATCCTATCCCGGCGGGCGCGAAGTGTTCAAGGGCATCACCCTGTCCTTCGTTCCGGGTGCCAAAATCGGTATTCTGGGCGTGAACGGCGCAGGTAAGTCCACCTTGCTCAAGATCATGGCCGGGATCGACAAGGAATATGGCGGCGAGGCCTGGGCGGCCGAAGGTGCCCGCGTTGGCTACCTGGAGCAGGAGCCCCAGCTGGACCCCACGCTGACCGTGGGTGAAAACGTCGCTCTGGGTTTTGGTGACCTGAAAAAGGCGGTGGATCGTTTTAACGAGATTTCCGCCCGTTTTGCCGAACCCATGGAAGATGACGAAATGGACGCCCTGCTGGCTGAACAGGCCGAACTGCAGGAAAAAATTGACGCAGGCGACGGCTGGGAACTTGATCGCAAGCTGGAAATCGCACTCGACGCCCTGCGCTGCCCGCCAGCGGACAGCACGGTGGAAAAACTCTCGGGGGGGGAATGTCGCCGTGTGGCGCTGTGCCGTCTCCTGCTGGAAAAACCCGACCTGCTGCTGCTTGACGAACCAACCAACCATCTGGACGCTGAAAGTGTTGCGTGGCTGGAAAAAACCCTGCGTGACTACGATGGCACGGTCATGGTCATTACCCATGACCGTTACTTCCTGGACAACGTGACCAACTGGATTTTGGAAATCGAGCGTGGCCGCGGTATTCCGTTCGAGGGGAATTATTCCTCCTGGCTGGAACAGAAGCGCAAGCGCCTGTCGCAGGAAGAAAAGGAAGAAAGCTCCCGCCAGCGCGCCCTTGCCGCCGAGCAGGAGTGGATTAACGCCAGCCCCAAGGCCCGCCAGAGCAAGAGCAAGGCCCGTATTGCCAAATATGAGGAAATGCTGGCCGCCAGTGCCGAACGTGTGGGCGGTGTGGCCGATATTGTTATCCCCCCCGGCCCCCGCCTTGGCGGTACGGTCATCGAGGCCGATAACCTGACCAAAGGGTTTGGGGACCGGCTTTTGATTGATAACCTGAACTTCAAGCTCCCCCCGGGCGGCATTGTCGGGGTTATCGGGCCAAATGGTGCGGGCAAATCCACCTTGTTCAAAATGATTATCGGGCAGGACAAGCCGGATTCGGGCGAGCTGAAGATTGGGGAGACGGTCAAGCTGGGCTATGTTGACCAGTCGCGTGATGACCTGTCCCCCGACAAGACCGTATGGGAAGAAATTTCTGGCGGAACAGATGTTATCTATCTGGGCAAGCGGGCTGTACCGTCGCGCGCCTATGTGGGGGCCTTCAACTTCAAGGGCTCTGACCAGCAGAAAAAGGTTGGTGTTCTATCAGGTGGTGAGCGCAATCGCGTGCATCTGGCCAAGATGCTGCGGCAGGAAAGCAATGTGATCCTGCTTGACGAACCAACCAACGATCTGGACGTGGATACCTTGCGTGCGCTTGAAGACGCACTGGCCGAATTTGCCGGTTGTGCCGTGGTCATCTCCCATGACCGCTGGTTCCTTGACCGCCTGGCCACGCATATTCTGGCGTTTGAGGGTGATTCCCACGTTGAGTGGTTTGAAGGTAACTTTCAGGCTTATGAAGAAGACAAACGCCGTCGTCTTGGCCCGGATGCAACGGAACCCGGACGTATCCATTACAAGCCGCTTGCCCGTTAAGGGCATGCGTGGGTGGAGGCTCCCCCGTGGGGCCTTCCTCCGTTGCGGAGGCTGAGCGGTGGATTTACGCTCGGTCAGAACACCTCGCCTGCTCCTCAAGCCCGTTACATGGCGGGATATGGAAGATATGGTGCGCCTGAAGGCCGATGGCGGCGCTTTTGGCCAGATGCTGGGGGGTGTTTGCACCCGCCAGCAGGCGGAGCGCGAAATGGCCGATGACATTGCCTTTTGGGCCTGCCATCGCGTGGGTATTTTTACCATTCATGACAATAATCAGTTTGTCGGCATGACCGGTATTCACGACCGGCCAGATGGCCGGGGCTTTGGGCTGCGCTTTGCCCTGTTTGCCAGTGCCAGAGGGCGGGGCATTGCGCGCGAGGCCGCCAATGCGGCTCTCAACTTTGCGCATGATGCCGGTTTGCACAGGGTTATTGCTGTCGCCTCCGAGAGCAATGTGGCCTCGCGCACCATTCTGGGTGGAATTGGCATGCATGTCTGCGACACATTCACCAGAAACGGGCAGACAATGGTGGTGTACGAAAGCAAGCGCGCATAAAAAAGCACCCTTTCGGGTGCTTTTGGCAGCAGAAGCAGAAACCTTGTTTTGTCCGCCCTCAGTTGCCGGGCTGTGCGTGGCGGTCCAACTGCTTTTGCAGGGCGGCAAGCAGCGTGTCCACATTGCCGCCATTGCGGGCAATGAAGGAGGAATAATCGTTGCGCTGGGTCAGCCGCAGGCTCGCACCTTCGCCAATCACGTCCACAACCAGGGGCTGCCCGCTGTCATAGCTGACAATCCACTGCATGGAGGCGGGGGGCTGCTGTGGGCGCATCAGAATGGCGTTTACGGAATCTTCGCCACCGGACTTGATGACATCCCCGATCGTGAAGCTGACACCCCGGTATTCGCCCAGCTTGTCGGTAATGGCGTTGACCAGTACTTCATGGAACAGCGCCAGATAATGCTGCCGCTGCTCGGGGGTGGCAATTTTCCAGTAGCGGCCAAGGCAGTAGCGGCCAATCCCATCAATATCCACATTCTTCTGCACCAAGGGCAGCACCTTGGTCTTCTTTTCAGGCAGGGGAATGGGGCTGTTTACAATGGCGACAAGCTGGGTGCCAAAGCTCTGGATAAACTGTTTGGCGTTATCTGCTGCGCGGGCAGGCAGGGCAAACAGTCCGCTGGCGCATGTCAGGGCCAGAGTGGCGAGAACAATACGGCGACCAGAAAGGAGTTTCATGTTTGCGCTACCTTCTTGTTGTTAGTTATTGATACCAGTCGGGCACGGTGGCGCGATGGTCATTTTTAATGGCCTCGGCCTGTGCATTGCGCTGTTGCTGGTATGCGCTGCGGATGGTGGCGTAGGGGTCCAGGGCATCACGCTGCAAGGCATCCAGGTCTTCCAGATGCTCGGAGCGGCCGTGTACGACGCCCATCATGTTATAGGCCCAGTTAAAGCTGACCAGCCCATAACCACGGGGCACATAATCCCACGGGGAAAGGCCCTGATCAATGCCATAGCCGATTCCATCACGGAACGAGGAGGGCCCCATTGGCAGGAACAGGTATGGGCCAGAGGAAATGCCCCAGTTGGCCATGGTCAGGCCCGCATCGTTGTCATGGTGGGGGAAGCCAGCCATTTTGGCCACGTCAATCAGCCCGCCAACACCTACGGTCATGTTGATGCACCAGCGCACAAACGAGTCCCCCGCGCGGCGGGGCTTGCCAGCACCCACGTCGTTAAAGAAGACGGAGGGTTCGTTCATGGTGGTAATCATGTTGCCAAGCGAGTTGCGCACCGGGCGGGGCACGGCCCAGACATAGGCCTTGGCAACTGGCCGCAGGGCCCATGTGTCGAACTTCATGGTCAGGTTGAAGACCTTGCGGTTCAACGGCTCATACGGGTCGTTTGCCGCCTTGTATTCGGCCAGGGCGTCCGGGTCCGTGGGAACGGGGGCTTTTATGGAACTGCACCCGGCCGTGCCGAGCAGCACAAGACCAAGGCAAAGTGTTCCCAGACGGAAACGGCGATGTACCGAGGAACCTTCCCGCGTCTGATCATGCTGATCCCGAGCGCGAGGGCGGAGCCGTGAGCCGTTCCGTCCTGAAATCATTGCCACCTTTACCTTTACCTTGTGACGTCCGCATAGCCTGCTGGGCAGACCTGTTTATCGCTGCCTTCTCTACCATGAGAAACGCAGGGTGCAATGGCAGGGCTTCTCTGCGTGGAGGGCAGGGGACACAATATAGCCCTTTGCATATTGTCTTCTTGCCGGGAAGCGCGGGTTTTTGCAACTACTGTTGCCAGAAAGTCGCATATCCCGCGTGGTCTGCACATGGCGGTGTGGGACTCCGCCGCTACAGCCCCCGCTCGCGTTTGATGATATCCCATGCGGCATTGATCCTGGATATGCGGATCGAGGCAATGCGCACCTCCTCGGGGCCTGCATTGCGCGCGGCCATGACATCGGGATGGTATTGCCGCACGAGCTTTTTCCAGTGCGCGCGCAGTTCCTCGTTGGAGAGGGATGCGCTGGCTTCCATGGTGGCGTAGGCGTCATCCTCGCCCATGGCGGCGCGGGCGCGTCCCTGCTCGGCCCGTTCCCATGCGCCACGTCCCAGCCCGAAAAGATCATGCACACGTTTGAGAAAGCGCAGCTCTTCGGGGGCCAGGGGGGCATCGGCCGCCAGGTCTGCGCGGGCAATGGCGAACAGGGTGCCCATCAGGTCTTCAAGGGGGGGCTTGTCCTTGGCGTAGGCCTGCCCGAGTTCGCGGGCAAAAGCCTCGTAGTCGTCGGTTCTTTGGCGCGCCATGTCAAACAGGCGGCCAATGTCGCGCATGTTTTCGTCAGGGACGCGAAAGCGGGTTTTAAAAGCGTTGATTTCCCGTCGGTTGACCGGCGCATCGCACTTGGCAAGCTTGGCGCACAGGATGACGCATGTCAGCCCGTAGAGTTGGTCTTTTTTGCCCAGTGCCGCCGCCAGCTTGGCGGCCACAAAGGCTGCGGCCCCATTGGGGTCGGGTCGGGCGCGGGCGGCCCATCGGTCGCTCCAGCCCACGGCGGGTGGTTGCAGCAGCGTGCCACTGTCCGCCGCATGGCCCAAGGCCGTGCCCAAAGCCGCACCCAGTGGCCCGCCAACGGCAAAGCCGGTTACGCCGCCAAATATCTTGCCCCATATCGCCATGGGTCCTTTTACCATGTTCTGGAGCGGAACCCTAGCCTGTGTCGGGCGGCTGCCAAGGCTGGGCAGCAATGTGCCAATATCGCATTTGGCGCGAACACCGCCTAAAAGAGGAAAGCATGAGAACACAGCCAACCCTCGCCTCCGCTCCCGCGCAGCCGACTGTCGCCCTGATCGGGGCGGGCGCGGTGGGGCTTGTGGTGGCTTCGGCCCTTGCGCGCGCGGGGTGGAAGGTTCTGGTCTGTGGCGCGCGTATCCCGTTCGCGCGGATCCATGTGACAGAGGGCGGGCAGGTCACGGACCATCCGGTCACGCATGCCACAAGTCCGGCGGAACTGGGGGCCTGCGCACTGGTTGTCGTGGCGGTCAAGGCGCACCAGACGGCGGATGTGGCGGGCTGGATAGCCGCCTTCAACCGGCCAGGGGCGCGGATTCTGGTAGCCCAGAATGGTCTTGAACAATGCGCGCGTCTTGCCACCCATGCGCCTGTGGCGGCGGGGGTGCCCGCCATTGTGTATTTTAATGCCGAGCGGTCGGCTCCGGGGTGCTCGGTCCTGCGCCGAATCGGCCCGACCGATCTGTGCCTGCCAGCCAGCCCCTGCGTGCAGGACGTGGTCCTGGCCCTGCAAAACGGTGGGCTGCGTGTTGCCACGGCAGCAGACATGACCACAGTGGTGTGGACCAAGCTGCTGGCCAACAGTGCCGCCAACCCGCTGACCGCCTTGAGCGGCCGGCATACGGGGGTCCTGCGTGAGCAGGCTTTTGCGGCCAGTGCGCGGCAGATCATGGCGGAAGTGGTCAGGGTGGGGCAGGCGGAAGGGGCGGCCCTTACGATGGAGCATGTGGAGGAAGCCATTGCGTGGCTTCAGGCCGTACCGCCAGACAGTGCGACATCCATGCTGCAGGACCGGCAGGCTGGCCGCGTTTTGGAGTATGACGCCATAACCGGCGGTATTGTAAGGGCTGCTGAGCGGCACGGGCTGGACGTACCCCTTAACCGCCTTGTTCTTGCCCTGCTATCGGCCATAAGGCCCGCCCAGGGGTAGTGCCCTGCTGGGCGCGCCTGCCTCCATTTGCCGCAAAAGCCATTCCAGCGCTGTCACCCGCAGGGCCGAGGCCAGGGACTGCTCGGGCACGCGCATGGCGTCCACCTGGGTTACCAGTTGAACCAGCGTTACGTTCTGGTGGGCGATCATGCGTTCCAGCACGTCCCAGAAGGCGGGTTCAAGAGCGACGCTTGTGTCATGCCCGGCCAGAATCAGGCTGCGTTTGCGAAGGTGGCGGCTCATGTGTGGCGGCTTTCAAGCTGTGCGCACGCCCAGCATGCGGCGTCACGCACAACAGGGTCGGGGTCCGTGGTCAGGGAGCGGGCATGGGGGAGCAGGTGCGCCGTGGCGGAATTGCCCATGGCGACCAGTACGTTCCGCACAAAGCGGTTGCGTCCGATGCGTTTGATGGGCGAACCCGAAAACAGGGTTCTGAACGCGCGATCATCAAGCTGGCTCAGGGCCGCCAGATCGGGGGCCACCAGGTCGGGCCTGGGCTGGAGCTTGATGTGGCGGGCCGCCGCGGCGAACCTGTTCCACGGGCAGACGGCCAGGCAGTCATCACATCCGTAAATATGGGTGCCCATCAGCGGGCGCAGGTCCGTGGGTATGGGGCCTGCGTGCTCTATGGTCAGGTAGGAAATGCAGCGCCGCGCATCCATCTGGTAGGGAGCGGGAAAAGCCTGCGTGGGGCAGGCGTGCAGGCAGCGGGTGCAACTGCCGCACCCTCCCCCCGAAGGGGCGGAGGGGGGGAGTGCGCTGTCTCTTATACACATCTCCGAGCCCACGC
>CALCDN010000064.1 GCA_937900755.1 uncultured Acetobacter sp.
TGCTGGCCGTGGGGGGCGTGGCAGGAGGGGGCTGGTCGGGCGCAGGGTGGTCGGGCTGGACGGCGGAGGGAGCCTGTTCGGGTTGCGCGGTGGCCGCCACCGGCGTTTTGGGGCGGTAATAGGCAATAAGCTTGTCGGCGGTGATCGTAACATTGTTCCGCACGGCCTTGGCCTGGTCGTAGGCGACCACTTTTTTAAGGTTCTGGTCCCAGTCAAACCCGCCCAGGGCTGTGACGGCAATCTGCCCCCCGTGTGACAGGTCAATCGCCTGCGCCTGTGCGGCGTCATGCCATGCCATGTTCGCGGCGGGCAGGCAGGCCAGCACACAGGCCCGCTGTAGAAAAGAGCGCATGAAAGGCAATGGGGGCGGTAGTCTTGTCATCATGCTTCAGGACGCCTTTTTGCCGGTTGTGGCATCGCTCTGGCGGTCATCATTAAGGATCAGGCGACCGGGGCCACGGAACTGGGTAATACCGTCATGCTGGCTGAGCAAAAAGCCCTGTGCATCCAGCACGCCAAAAGGCCCTTCCGCACGCACCCATGAATCAGAGGTGATAATGCTGCTTTTGACGTCAATATCGGCCACGGGGGTGTGCATCATCAGGCCATCATCGCGGTACAGGGTGACTTCTCCGGTCAGGTCAAGAATCTGTGCGTGTTGCATGTAAACGCCTTTTTCCGATCGGACCATAAGCCAGTCTCCGCCCTGTGTCAGAATATCGGCTGCGGGGTCGGTCAGGTCCAGCCTGTTGTTCGTTGCCTGGTGCACCGTATCCGCCGTAATCGTGAATGGCCGGTTGTGCTCATCCACGCCACGGTAGGTGGCGCCGATCAGGTTGCCGCTTTCTATCTTGACCTTGCTGAGTTCGCGCATGGTGGTCTGGCTGGCGCTTATCAGATGCTCCATTTCCGGCCATGCGGCTATGGCGGCCAAAAGCAGCAGGGCGGTTACGGGGAGCAGCCATTTTGCCCAACGCAGCACCATGCGCCTGCGCGCCAGCCTGGCGGGGTCTGGCGGCTTGCGTTTGATGGAGGAGGCGACAAGGCGCTCGCGCTGCTGCTTGATATCCGCCCCGGAGCGGGCGTAATCCTCGCGCTGGGGGCGCTTGTCGGGTGTGTCCGTCATCCAATGCCTGCCCGGACCAGGTCGTGCAGATGCACAATGCCAATGGGTCTGCTTGCATGGTCAAGGACAAAAAGAGCTGTAACAGGCCGCCTGCGTACATTCATGACCTGCAACGCCTCGGAGGCAAGAGCCTCCGGGTTTATGGTCAGCGGCCGTGGGTTCATGATGTTTTTTGCCAGCGTGGTTGTCAGGTCCTGGTCCAGTGCGCGCCGCAGATCCCCATCCGTGATCAGCCCTGCCAGTTCTCCATTCTGCCCCACAATGCCCACGCAGCCTAGCGCCTTGTGCGTCATTTCCATAATCACGTCACGCATGGGGGTGTCGGGCGTGGTCAGGGGTATGGCGTGGCCTGTGTGCATGACCTCGCGTACCGTGCGCAGGCGCGCTCCCAGCCTGCCACCAGGGTGGAAAGCGCCAAACTCGGTCGCGGTAAAGCCTCTTTGGCGCAACAGGGCCACGGCCAGTGCATCGCCAAAGGCCAGTTGCATGAGCGTGCTGGTCGTGGGGGCCAGCCCCATGGGGCAGGCCTCCGGCATGGAGGGCAGGGTCAGGGCCAGTGTTGCGGTGGTGGCCAGTGTGGAGGTAGCCTTGCTGGTTACAGCCAGCAGGGGCTGGCCGGAGCGCAGGGCGTGGGCGGCAATATCGCCCAGTTCCGTGGTTTCACCCGCGTTGGAAAAAGCCAGAATGGCATCACCGGGCAGCACCATGCCCAGGTCCCCGTGCGAGGCCTCGGCGGGATGCACGTAAAACGAGGGTGTGCCCGTGGAGGCCAGCGTGGCCTGTATTTTGCGCGCAACATGGCCGGACTTGCCAATGCCCGTAACCACAACCCGGCCGGGAATATCCAGCAGCACGGTTACGGCCTGCGCAAACGCGCCGCCAAGGCCCGCGGGGTCCTCCAGCGCGTGGGCCAGCGCGTCCAGCCCGGCCTGCTCCACGCGCACGGTTGCTGCGGCATCCATGCCGGGGGCGGTCGGGGTGTTGGCTGTCTCT
>CALCDN010000065.1 GCA_937900755.1 uncultured Acetobacter sp.
GTGTGGGGGTGGTCATTTCAGCACATCAGGGGGCGGTGGTTTCCAGTCCGGGCTGGACCTGCCCGGTCGCCACATTCCAGAGCATGATGCGCTCATGTCCCTTGCCGGCAATGTGGATGGCCAGCAGGTCATCATGCACACGGGTCATGGCCAGCAGATGCTCGTCCGCTCCAAGAGCCAGTTGGGTGGTGTGCGCATCCGTTAGCGGAATACTGGCGGCTATGGTGCTCGGGTGGTGTCCACCCATGCGGTGGATGACAACCCCGACCAGAACAACCACCCCCAGGATGATCAGCCCCCCCATGCCCACAACTGCGGCCATGAGCGCCTTTGGCGTCTTGTAGTCCTGCTTTTCCATTCAGTGTTCCACCGCTTTGTCCATGCGGGCCCGCATGGTCTGGATAACTGTTGGCAGCCCGTCAAAAATGGCCTGGCCGATCAGGAAATGTCCTATGTTCAGTTCCCGTATTTCGGGAATGGTGGCAACAGGCCCCACATTCTCGTAATTCAGGCCGTGGCCTGCATGCACCTCCAGGCCAAGGCTTGCGGCCTGCGTGGCGGCGCGTTGCAGGCGCTCAAGCTCGCCTGCCCGGCCATGGGCGTAAGCGCCCGTATGCAGTTCCACAACCTGCGCGCCGGTTTCCGCCGCCGCCTCGATCTGGGTGGGGTCGGGGTCAATAAACAGGGAAACCCGAATCCCGCAGTCCCTGAGCGCGTGGACTTTGGGTGTCAGGGTCATGGACAGGCCCGCAACATCCAGCCCGCCCTCGGTTGTCAGTTCCTCGCGCCGTTCGGGCACAAGGCAGCAGGCATGGGGCCGCAGAATACGTGCAATGGCCAGCATTTCGTCCGTTGCGGCCATTTCCATGTTCAGGGGGGCGTCAATTTCGGTGCGCAGGCGCTCAAGGTCCGTATCCCGGATATGGCGGCGGTCCTCGCGCAGGTGGGCCGTTATGCCATCCGCCCCGGACTGCACGGCCAGAAGGGCTGCGGCCACGGGGTCGGGGTGCTGGCCCCCACGGGCATTGCGGACGGTGGCAACATGGTCAATGTTGACGCCAAGCCTTATGGCCGGTCTCATGCATTTTTCCTTCTGTTCGCGGCCAGCGTTGCGGCCAGCCTTATGGCGGCCTCCAGGCTGCGTGGGTCTGCCTTGTTCTGGCCTGCTATGTCAAATGCCGTTCCGTGGTCTGGTGATGTGCGGATAATGGGCAGGCCGAGTGTCACATTCACGCCCTCGGCCATGTCCAGTGTTTTAAGCGGGATCAGCCCCTGATCGTGGTACATGCACAGCGCCACGTCGTATTGTGCCCTTGCGTGGGGCGTAAACATGGTATCCGGCGGAAAAGGGCCACTGACGTCCAGCCCTTCCGCCCGGAGGGTGTTGATGGCGGGGAGAATGATTTCGCGTTCCTCATGCCCCATCAGCCCGTGCTCGCCCGCATGGGGGTTCAGCCCCGCAAAGGCCAGCCGGGGGCGGGGGAGGCCAAAGTCGCGCCGCAAGCCTTCCGCCACGGTGCGGGTGGTGCGGATGATCAGGTCCGTGGAAAGCTGGGCAATGGCGTCGCGCAGGGCGACATGCACGGTAATGGGGACCACCTTGAGGGACGGCCCTGCCAGCAGCATGACCTCATTGCCCAAGGTCTGGCACAGTTCTGCCAGGTAGCTGGTGTGGCCGGGGTGCCTGAAGCCCGCTCCTTGCACAACCTCCTTGCTGATCGGGTTGGTAATCACGGCCGAGGCCTCCCCGCTCAGGGCAAGTTCGGTGGCCATGCGAATACTCTCGATCACACTGGCCGCGTTACGGCGGTCAGGCTCCCCGGGTGCGGGGGGGGTAGCCAGTTGCAGGGGCAGTACAGGCAGGGTATGGCTAAAAATATCGGCCCCCGCCGCCAGGTAGCGGACTGTCTGCACCGGCACGCGCCGCTCCAGCAGGGATGGGTCGCCCACATAGACAAAAGCAGGTCCGCCCTGACGGAGCCTTTGCCAGGCCGCAGCGGTAATTTCGGGCGCAATACTGGCCGGATCTCCTTGGGTCAGTACCAGCATGTCCGTTCTCCCTTAATCCATCCGTTGATGGAATCCCCGCCACAAAAACGCAGAAAAGTGCATGCGTAAAGGGCTTTAAGCTCAAGTTTGCATGGGGCTGGCAAAAAAGCATCCGTGGCGGGGGAGCATGGGCATGCAAAGCATCAACACGGATGCAGCCGCGCAAGGGTTGATCGGCCATGTCTGTGTTTAGGCCAACACGTGGGGAAAAGACCGTGGTAAGGTTGTGCAAAAGGCCGTGCGGCTGGTTTGTCTACATTCTTGTTCTTTGCGTAGGATAGGGCTACCACATCATCATGATCAGGCTCATAATTGTTGTTCCGTTCCTGCTTGCACTTGTTGTGTTCAGTGCCAGTAACCAGGACCCGCTGGATATGTGGATGCTCACATATAGCTGGAAGTGCTCGCTGGGTGTGCTGGCCCTGAGCGTGGGGGCTCTGTTTTTTCTGCTGGGGGCTTTCTGCCTCTGGGTGGTCGAGTTCCGGCAGGGGCGCAGGGCGCGCAAGGCCGAACAGCAGGTCCGCACGCTGGAG
>CALCDN010000066.1 GCA_937900755.1 uncultured Acetobacter sp.
CCCCCATATTGCCATTACTGCACTCATGCACGGCAACGAATATGCTGGCGCCCAGGCTCTGGCCAACCTGCTGGCCAGCCCGCCCCACCCCCCGCACGGACGCCTGAGCCTGATTTTTCTCAACCTCGCGGCCTATGCGGCGTTTGACCCCCGCCGCCCCTCCCAGTTCCGCTATATTGAGGAGGACATGAACAGGCTGTGGATGCCCGAACTCATCCGCTCGGACCACACCTCGCTGGAAATGCGCCGGGTGCGTGAGCTTGTGCCCGTAATCGACACGGTGGACGTACTGCTGGACCTGCACACCATGACATGGCCATCAGCCACGCTGCTGCTGACCAGCATGGCGGAGCGGAACCTGCTCATGGCCAGCACATTGGCCACCAGCCAGCCAGCCCCCCCGCAGGTTGTGCTGGACCAGGGCCACCCCACAGGCCCACGCCTGATTGACTACACGCGGTTTTCCGACCCTACGGGCACCGCCCGCGCCTGCCTGCTCGAAGCGGGGCAACACTGGACCCGCGACGCCCTCAGCCAGAGCACGCTCACGGCCCGTGCTTTTCTGGCCCAACATGGCATGGCACCCCCCTTGCCCGACATCCACCCCCACCCCAGCGTGCGCGCCGTAGTCACCGACTGCGTGGAGGCCCAGACGGCGGGCTTGGCCTTCCTGCGTCCCTTTGCGGGGGGGGATGTCATTGCGCAGGCGGGCACACTCATTGCCGTGGACGGCATGGACGAAATCCGCACCCCCTACGACAACTGCATGCTGGTCATACCCAACCTGCGCCCCCGGCGCGGCCACACCGCTGTCCGGCTCGCGCGCCTTCTTTAAACCTGCTGCGCACACCTGCCACCATGGCTGACGCGCCAATGGACCACAGTCCGCCAACACACGCCCCACAGCGCTTGACACCGGCTCCATCCCTGAGCACCCTGCCCTGAATTACTGTCCCCCAGACGCATATTCCAAAGTCCTGCTTTGATGGGAATGCTGCTCAATGCATTTTATCACCACATTCGAACCACAGTCTTTTCGCGATACATTCATAAGTTATCTGTCTGCTTTTGTTTTTGGCACGCTTATCGGTGCCGAGCGGCAATACCGGCAACGTACTGCGGGCCTGCGCACCAATGCGCTGGTGGCGCTGGGGGCCGCGGCCTTTGTGGACCTTGCCCAGCACCTGGCGGGCAGCGCGGACGCGGTGCGGGTGATCGCCTATGTCGTGTCCGGCGTGGGCTTTTTGGGTGCGGGCGTTATCATGAAGGACGGCGCCAATGTGCGCGGCCTCAACACGGCGGCAACATTGTGGTGCTCGGCCGCGGTTGGCGCGTGCGCGGGCACCGACATGGTGGCCGAGGCCGGATTGCTCACACTCTTCATTATCGCGGGGAACACCCTGCTACGCCCGCTGGTCAGGGCGATTGACCGTATTCCCGTCGCCAGCCAGTCGGACGAAGCCACATATTCCGTAAGCGTGCTGACAGACCACGCCCATGCGGGCCTGCTGCGGGACCTTGTGGTTGACCGGCTGGAGGAGGCGCGCTTCCCTGTTGCCGAGGTTGTCCTTTCGGACCATACGGAGGGCAGTATTGAAATTTCGGCAACGCTGAGCAGCAACGTCCTCGATACGGACGAACTGGAAAAAGTGGTCAACCGCCTGGAGGCCGAAAAAGGCGTCACGCACGCAACGTGGCTGACCGAACGCGAAAACTAGGGCGTGCCCGGCCCTGCCCCCTTGCCAGCGGGCAGGGCAGTTTGCACTCAGCCCTGCGTTTTGGCCTGCTGGGCCGATGTGTGTGAGGCTTCTTTTTCTTCCTCGCTCCACACCTTGCGTTCACGCTTTGGCGGTGGCGGCTTGACCTTCTTGACCGGCCCGCCCCCCAGCACGGGGGCGCGCAGAGTGGAGTTTCGCGCGGTATCCGAGTGCCACGGGTGATCGGTGTGCACATCCAGCGCACGGCCAATTTCACGCTCCACGTCATGCAGCCAGGCCCGCTGCTCGGCATCGCACAGGGTGATGGCATAACCACTGCGCCCCGCACGACCCGTGCGGCCTATACGGTGGACGTAGCTTTCTGGCAGGCTTGGCAGGTCGTGGTTAAAAACATGGGTAACCGTGTCCACGTCAATACCGCGCGCGGCAATGTCTGTTGCCACCAGCACCTGCGCCTCTCCTGAGCGAAAAGCCTCCAGCGCACGCTCGCGCTGGCCCTGCGACTTGTTGCCATGCAGGGCTTCGGCCGTAATGCCCGCCTCGGCAATAAAGGCGCACACTTCGTTGGCAATATTCTTTTGCAAGGTAAAAACCACGGCCTGCCCCATGCCCGGCGTTTGCAGCAAGGACAGCAGAGCATCCTTTTTATTGGCCGCATCCAAGAACATGACCGACTGCTCAATCCTGTCCACCGTGGTGGAGGGGGGGGCAATCTCAACCCTGGCCGGGTCACGCAGCAGGCTTTCGGCCAGTGCGGCAATGGATTTGGGCATGGTCGCCGAAAGCAGGACCGTGTGCCGCTCCTTGGGCAGGGTGGCCACTATGCGCTCGATCGGCTTGGCAAAGCCCATGTCCAGCATCTGGTCCGCCTCATCAAGCACCAGCGCTTCCAGTTGGGACAGGTCGCAAAGCCCCTGCTCCACCAGGTCCAGCAGTCGGCCGGGGGCGGCGACGATAATATCCACGCCATCCTTGAGCGCGTTGACCTGATGCATCTGGGCCACACCACCAAAGATGGTGGTCACACGTGGCTTGAGGTAGCGGCCAAAACTTTCAAACCCATCCGCAATCTGGGAGACAAGCTCACGCGTGGGGGCCAGCACCAGCACGCGCGCGCCATTTTTGGGAGCGGGGCGGGGTGTCTGGGCCAGACGGTGCAGCAGCGGCAGCGCAAAGGCCGCGGTTTTGCCCGTGCCTGTCTGGGCCATGCCCAGCAGGTCGCGCCCCTGCAGCAGAAACGGAATGGATTGCGCCTGAATGGGGGTGGGGCTGGTGTACCCCTCCTCGGCCAGGGCACTCAGCAGGGGCTGGGACAGGGCTAGGTCGGCAAAAGTCATGGACATGGTTACGCAGCGCCTCCGGCGCTAATCAGGCTGCGCCTATTCGGGCTTCGCTGGGTTCGGGAAGGCAGAGCTTTAAGGGGGGCATCGCCCCCCGTCAACCATGACCCGGTTATCCGGTTTTTCAGGTCTGTATCCGTGCCCGGATATTGCGGCAAAGGCTATGCGCTATGTTCATCTGGCAGGCGCGGCGGTGCGGGCAGGGCCAGATAGGCCAGACGCTTGGCCTCTCTGCGCCCCAGTGCGACACTATCCAGAATAAGGCCGCACCCCATGGAAAACGCCGCCAGAATGACAAACCCGGTGGCCAGAAGCGCCGTGGGCAGGCGCAACACCAGACCCGTGCGGAAAAACTCCAGCACAACAGGCAGGCCAAGACCAAACCCGCACACCAGCGCTATGGCGCTGATGGCGCTGAAGAACATCAAGGGACGTTCCTGTTTAACCAGATTGACAATCATGCCCAGAATACGAAAACCATCGCTATAGGTTTTCAGCTTGGACGCCGAACCCGGCGGCCGTTCCACGTAGCGGGTTGGCTGTTCGCCAATTGGCATGGCAAGTTCGAGCGCATGCACTGTAAATTCCGTTTCTGTTTCAAACCCCGAAGACAGTGCGGGAAAGGATTTGACAAACCTCCGGGAAAAAACCCGATAACCCGATAACATGTCAGACAGCCTGCGCCCGAACACGCAGGTGACAAGCCCGGTTAAGACCTTGTTGCCAAGAACATGGCCCCGGCGATAGGCATCTGTCCGGTCTGTTACGCGCGCGCCATTGACCATGTCCAAGCCACTTGCATACGCCATGCCCAGCATATCCGGGGCGGCGGCGGCGTCATAGGTGGCGTCCCCGTCCACCAGAATATAGAAATCGGCGTCAATATCGGAAAACATGCGCCGAATAACGTAGCCTTTTCCCTGAAGGGATTCAGAGCGGACAATCGCGCCAGCCGCCAGTGCTGATTTTACTGTCTGGTCCGTGGAGTTGTTGTCATAAACATAAATGGTGGCATCTGGCAGTGCCGCACGGAACCCAAGAACAACCGATGCAATGGTTACCTCTTCATTATAGCACGGAATCAAAACCACGGTTTTAATATCAGCCGGAAATGACTTGGAAACACTCATCAAATGACTTGCGCTCTATTATATTGATAATGAAAAAACATACGACCGTTGCAGACTGTCCATGCCGCATGGAGGCTTCGGTTCATATTTATTTCATTTTCCCTCCGTTGTATATGCCAGGCCATAACTTTCATGTCCGGTCACAGGGGGCATGCACGGTGTTTTGTGTGTTGAGTTCATAAACAATAAACCCGTCTTCCAGATATCCGTTGGGGTATCGTGCGATCTCGTGGGTATTCATTAAAAAACGCTTCTTTTGATCGGACAGAACCGTAAACGTCCAGTTGTTGTACATGTAATGCCTTACGGATTTCTCCACGTTCTCATCCATCACATTCGTTATGGCCGGCTTGGCGGTTTTTGGCTCACTCGAATCATTCACGATAAGGATCAAGGGCGGATTTTTGGAGCATGCCGACAATTTTTGCGCGGTATGCAGCAGATCATCCAGGTCATAGTTAAATGTGCCCCTGTAGGGGACAACAAAGTCAAAATCATTCAAGGACATCATAAATGCCGGTTTTTTGGTATAATAGGGGATCGGCTCCAATATATAGTCCAGTGATGACAATATTGGTGACTCTTTGATCTCCTCATGCGCCTGCATGAAGTTATAAAACTCTTTTGACCTGCTGTTTGGCTCCATCAGCTCATGAAAACTCAATATCAGGGACAATACGCACTGAATGGCAAGCATGACATAAAAGGAGACAAGGCCAATATGATTGATGGCGCTGTTATTTTCTGTCGTGGCTGCGTTTTTCTTCATCCATGTCAAAGAAAAAACAAGCATGATCCACAATGCCTGATGCCTGTATTCTCCCGGATATATAATATAGAAGAAAATAGACAGGGCGATCATGGACAGAATGGAAACGGAAAGCAGAAAAACATCTCCCCACAGCATCAGGACCGACAACGCAATGGCGGGATACGCTATTATTCCTACAATTTTGTAAATGACTTTTGATAGAACACCATGCCCAAAATGCGAAAAAATATAACTTTTGAAATCATAGAGCGTCAGGTGCTGAAAGAAGTAAAAGTTGTTTTCCAATGCGAGTTTTATTGGACGAATTGCCGCCAGATCATAACGGATCGGATAAATCGTTCCAAGGCATACACAAAAACCAAAAATACCGATCAGGCTGTTAATAACAACGCCTTGTGTCTCATTATTCCATTTTTTCCCATTCCGGTACCAGGCATCCAGAGGCCACAGGCACGAAAATATTAAAACAAGAAGAGAAGAGTGCACATTGGTATTGGCCAGAAGGAACAATACGGGACCACTCAAGACATATCTGTATTTTTTAAGGGATAGAACATATGGAAGCGTCAGCATGAGCAGTGCGCTAATCCCATAGTTCCTGGACATGACTGTGTATTCGTACAGTAATGGATAGCCCAGAACCATCATCACTTTAATTCCAAAGCTGAATGGCGATAGAAAAAGGATGAGTGTAATTGTTAAAAATGAAATCAGAAATGAAGATACGGGCAGAACCCAATAGGCCCCGGTCATCCAGTAAAAAAACTGTTCCATTTTATACATCAGGAAAGGATGTGGGCTGCCCAGAACATGAATTCTGGATGTCATCCCGGTGCCAATCATAAAATTGCGCACTTCATCGCGCCACATGGCGTGATGGCAGCTCAAGTAGAGTGTAATGGCGGCCCAAATTGCAAGAACAATGAAATTTTTTATGTTTTTATTGATTGCCGGACTATATTTATTCATTTTTCATCGCTTTATCGCATGCGGAAAAAAGGACACTAGAGGAGCGAACCGGGCCGTTCAAGATCGAGTTTTTCAAATTCATTATTGGATCAGGTTCGTGTTCGGGGACTGTTTTGACATGGAGTGTCCTGCCCGGCACGCATATCGCGTTTTGCAACACGAACACACTCCTGTGCGCTCTGCACTCCCACCGTCCCCTTCATATTAAAAAGGCGCGGGAAAATGCTCCCGCGCCTTTTTAAACATACACCTGGGCTATGATTTAGCGCGCATAAATGGGGAAACGTGCGCACAGGGCCTTTACCCGGTCGTGCACGGCGTTTTCCACCACTGCATCGCCTTCCCCACCGGATGCGGCAAGGGCTGTCAGCACTTCGTCAATCATTTCACCAACCTGGCGGAACTCTTCCTCGCGGAAGCCGCGCGCCGTGGCCGCCGGGCTGCCCAACCGCACGCCAGAAGTAATGGCGGGCTTTTCGGGGTCAAACGGAATGGCGTTTTTGTTGGCGGTAATGCCCGCGCGTTCCAGAGCCTGTTCGGCGGCCTTGCCAGTCACCTTTTTGGGCCGCAGGTCCACGAGCAGCAGGTGGGAATCCGTGCCACCCGTAACAATGTCAAACCCGCGCTCGACCAGCACTTCGGCCAGTACGGCGGCGTTTTTCTGCACCGCTTTCTGGTATTCCTTGAACTCGGGGCGCAGGGCCTCGCCAAACGCCACGGCCTTGCCTGCGATCACATGCATGAGCGGGCCGCCCTGCAAACCGGGGAACACGGCGGAGTTGATTTTTTTGGCCAGGGCCTCGCTGTTGGTCAGGATCAGGCCGCCACGCGGGCCGCGCAGGGTCTTATGCGTAGTCGAGGTCACAATATCCGCATATTCCATCGGATTGGGGTACAGGCCCGCCGCCACCAGACCGGCAAAATGGGCCATGTCCACCATCAGCAGCGCGCCCACTTCGTCCGCAATGCGGCGGAAACGGGCAAAGTCGATAATACGGGGGTAAGCGGAACCACCAGCCACGATGATGGAGGGCTTGTGCTCACGCGCAAGGCTTTCCATCTGTTCGTAGTCCAGAATACCGTCCTGCTGGCGTACGCCATACTGCACGGCATTGAACCATTTGCCCGAATAGTTGGGGGCGGCACCGTGGGTCAGGTGGCCACCCGCGGCCAGGCTCATGCCCAGAACGGTATCACCCGGCTTGCCCATGGCCATGAACGCCGCCTGGTTGGCGTTGGCGCCGGAATGGGGCTGCACATTGGCAAAACCCGCGCCAAACAGCGTTTTGGCGCGTTCAATGGCCAGGGTTTCCACCTTGTCCACTTCCACGCAGCCACCGTAGTAGCGGCGGCCGGGGTAGCCTTCGGCGTATTTGTTGGTCAGCACACTGCCCTGCGCCTGCAAAACGGCCTCGGAGGCCATGTTTTCGCTGGCGATCAGTTCAATGCCATCCTGCTGGCGGGTCAGCTCCGCGGCAATGGCGGACGCAACGTCCGGATCCGTCTGGGTCAGCGGCGCATGAAAAAAACGGTCCAGATCCGTGTGGCTCATTCGGGTGTTCCCTCAAAATCAAACTGTCGTTTGGCAACAGGCCTGCCGGGCGGCAGATGGCGGTCAATCAATACGGTTCCGGCATGCCCTTGCCAGACTGTGCTCCAAGGCCTGTTCCATAACAGACAAAAGCACTGGATGCTCTCTTACCCCGTTCCGCCCGCCCCTGACAGGAGAAAAAATTCAAAAAAGCACAACCCCGCTCCCTTGTGGCGTTCCCCTTTTACACCCAGCCCGCCACCTGGATAAACCGCAAACCACGGCAGCCCCCAAAACCGACGCCCGAAGCATGGCGGCCCCCCGGCCAGATCGGGGCTGATCCCCGCTGTTGCAGGGGTTGCATAACATGGGCAGGAGCGCATACTTCGGCCGTCTTATTCACCCCTGTTTGTTCTGCCGTGCGGGCGGGCCACCAGCCCACCCCATGGCTGACACCGTGCAAGGAGATCCCGCCCATGATGGCAGGTCGTTTCCCTTTGGCCCGCCCCCGCCGCAACCGGTTTGACGATGCGACACGCCGCCTGGTTGCCGAAAATTCACTGGGCATCAGCAACCTGATCTGGCCGATTTTTTTCATGGAAGGGACTGACGTTACAACCGAAGTCTCCTCCATGCCCGGCGCACACCGCGTTACACTCGACCGGCTTGCCAGGCATGTTGAACCCGCCGCCAAGCTGGGTATTCCAGCCCTTGCCCTGTTCCCCATCACCCCGGCCGAGGCGCGGGATGAAACCGGGACGGAAGCGCTCAACCCCGACAACCTGATGTGCCGCGCGGCCCGGCTGCTCAAAAAAGAGTTCCCCGACATGGCCCTGATCGGGGACGTGGCACGCGCCCCCTATACCAGCCACGGCCATGACGGCCTGATCGAGGACGGCTACGTGGGCAACGAGGCCGCGGTCCAGATTC
>CALCDN010000067.1 GCA_937900755.1 uncultured Acetobacter sp.
CACATCTGGTGCCGCGTCCAGAAATTCACTTGTTGGCGTAAAAAACAGTGTGCCGGTGACCGCCGTGCTGACATCAAGCAACCTGTCATAATTACCAGGCGGCTTGCCGACAAACATGTTCTGGAGCATCTGCTCCGTCCGGGCGGGGGAGCGGGCGTAGCCAATAAAATACGTGCCAAACTCTCCCTTGCCCACGGTGCCAAAAGGCATGTTTTCGCGCACGATCTGGAGTTGCTCACCGTTTTCTTCAATATTGGTGAGCACATTATGGGCGTAGCTGGGCTTTGCCGCTTCGGACAGTTCTATGTCCGAGACCTTTTTGCGGCCGACAATATGCTCCTGCACCTCGGTTGGAATGGCATCCCATTTTTTGATGTCATGCAGGTATTTTTGAACAATGACGTAGCTCCCCCCCGTAAAGGCGGGGTCTTCATCGCCTATGATTGTTGCTTCCGTGGCCACTGGCCCGGAAGGGTTTTCCGTTCCGTCCACAAAGCCGAGCAGGTCACGCGCATCAAAATACTTGAACCCATGCACCTCATCCACAACATTCGCGGCCCCCTCCAGGCGGGCGACAAGTGCTGCGGCAAGCTCAAAGCAGAGGTCCATTTGTGTTGCACGGATATGAAAAAGCAGGTCGCCCGGTGTTGCGGGCGCATGATGCACGCCGTTGATCTCACGGAACGGATGCAGGTCCTTGGGGCGGGGCAGGCCAAAAAGCTGGTCCCATGCCTGTGATCCTATTCCGGCGACGCAACTAAGCTTGCCGTCTGGAATCCGAAAGCCGATCCCACGCACAAGGGAGGATATGTCTCCCAGAAGGTCTCGCACCTGCGGGTTGATGGATGCATCGCTATCCATGGTCAGGACAAGGAAAACTGCGGCCTGTGTCAGTTTTGGATCAACAAGTTGGGGTGTGAACAACGGACTGAAGCTCCCGGTAGAAGACACGCATGACAGTAATCGGGAGGTAGCATAAGCTTCTGTCCGAGCATGGCAAGATGCGAGGTGAATGAAGAACCCGCATACTGGTATTGCAGATCGGACATCACACGCCCCCTCCATTTGTTATAACAGTCCGATGGGATGAGCCCCGTTGTTCCGGTCGGTGCGGGGTGTCTGGAATCGCAATGCGGATCATTCGCAAAAAAATATTCCCAGAGTCGGGGCAGGGAAGTCCTGCCTTTGGGTGTCTGGCCGGGTTTTGTGCTGAATTTTGTACGTGCGAAACACTAGATATGGTGGCATTGTTGAAAAACAATCACAACATGAATGATTTTTGGCCATATTCCGCTGGGGTAGAGCCAAATGATGGAGCCAGGGTATGGGCGGGCATTTTCCACAAATGAACACTTTGGCAATAAAGGCCGCCACGGCACGGTACCCGTTTGAGGAGGCTTTTGGCTTACGCCGTGCAACAGCACGCCGGCTGGACCGTGGCATGGGGGAGGCTGTCGGGCGCCGCACGGTTTTCCGCGCATCGGACCAGGAGGATTTTGGCGTGGTTGCGGACCGGGTCTGCGCCGGCAATGCAGGACTGCTTGCCCATGTGGACGGCAGGGAGGCCCTGCAACTGCGCAACGCCATAGCCACCGGTGCGCTGCTGACATCCGGCCGCCACCTCCAGCATGGAGACAAGGAGCAGCCCGGGCGGAACATGGAGGTGTTCACTAATTGCGCGACAGCAATCTGTTCCTTTGCCAAGTTCTACCTGCTGCTCAATGGCTCCGGTGTTGGCCGCGCCTATGATGATGAACTCTGCATCGTGGACTGGGCACAAGCTCCTGACCTGCATTTTGTGTTGAGCGCGGACCACCCGGACTACCCCCGGGACCGTGCCGCATTGCTGCGCTTTGGCCTGGAAATGCAGATCCTGCCATGGGGCACAATGCCAGATGCGTTTGATGCCGCGATGGAAGCGCAGGTGACGCAGTTTTTGCACAGGTTTGTCCTGCCCACGGCACCGGAGACGCCGCATGCATCTGTGCATGTGATAGAAGATAGCCGCGAAGGCTGGGCCAAGGCGGTTGAGACAATCGAGGCCATGGCCTTTCGGGGGGAGGGCGCGCGCTCCCTGGTCCTTGATTTCAGCGGTATTCGCTGTGCGGGCAGCCCTATTGCGGGCATGCAGGGGCGACCTGCCTCCGGCCCTGTCTCGCTCCTGCGTGGCCTGTTGAACGTGCGCCGGAATGTTATTGAACCCGCACGTGACAAGGGCATGCCCCGTTGGGAGCAGGCCTTGCGCGTGGATCATTACCTGTCTGTTGAGGTGCAGGTAGGGGGCGCTCGCCGTGCCGCGCGCATGGCCACCAAATCATGGCGTGATCCCCAGGTCCTGCAGTTCATTCGCGCCAAGGAGGAGGGGGGGCTGTGGACGGCCAACCATTCGGTCATGGTCGACCAGGAGTTCTGGGGTTTTGTAAACAACACCGCGTTGGTGGGGCCTTTGGCCGAGCATGCGCGGGCTGTCTTTGCGGAGGCAACCCGATGTGCGTGGATAAATGGCGAGCCGGGATTCATAAATGGAGACAGGCTGGAGGATAGCCGCACGGGCAGTGCGCGCAACAAGCCCGTGCATACGGATGGCCGGGATTTTCGGTCCTCTCGCTATCAGGCGACAGAAGCAGCCGCCCTGCTGGCCAGGTTGGCGGACTGCGCGGCCAGGGCGCATTTTCCCGTAACGACCAATCCTTGTGGCGAAATTACGCTGCATGTAACCGGCGGTTACTGTGTGATCGGCGATTTTGCGCCTCTGTTGTCCTGCCCCGTACCGCTGGATGAGGTAACGCCGGGTGCTCCCACGCCGGAGCTTGCGCGGCAATGGGATGCGCGGGTGAGGGATTCCGTTCGGCTGGGAGTGCGTTTTTTGCTGCGCGCAAACCGGATGGATGCGTTGTACGCGCAGGAAGTCGGGAGAACAAACCGTATCGGTATTGGCCCAACCGGCTTGCATGAATGGGCATGGCTGCGCTTTGGCCTTGATTTTAAAGACTTGCTGGATGAAGAGCGCGCCGCACCTTTTTGGCAGGCCGTGCGCCATCTTTCCACAATCGCCAAGGAGGAGGCCAATGCCTACGCGCAGGAGACGGGCACGGCACGGCCAGTCACGGTGACAACGGTCAAGCCCGCGGGAACGACCTCCAAGCTTTTCGGGCTGACAGAAGGCGCGCACCTACCAGCCAGACGGCAGTATGTGCGCTGGGTGCAGTTCAAAGGCGTGCGGCGCGAGGACGGGGTGTGGGACAGCGGGACAGACCCCCTGCTTCCCACCTATGAGGGCAAGGGGTATCCGGTTCGGTCCTTGCGCAGTTTTCCCGGCATGAGTGTTGTCGGGTTCCCTACCGTTCCTCTTATCCAGCGGCTGGGCATGGGGGAGCGTGTTCTAACTGCGCCCGAGGCCACGCCGGAGGAGCAGTATTGCTGGCTTGGCCTGCTGGAAAAATACTGGATTGGAGCGGAGCAGGGCAACCAGGTTTCCTATACGCTCAAAATCTATACCGATCGGCATGATCTGGAAAATTTCCGGGCCATGGTCGCCCGCCACCAGCCCGGTGTCCGGTGTTGCGCCGTGTTGCCAAGCCGCCCGGATTCCGACCTGGGGTATGAATACCTCCCCGAGGAGGAAGTTTCCGCAGGCAGGTTTGCCGCCATTACAGCGGGTATCCAGGACGATACCGTGCGTGAGGTCGTAGACTGGGCTCACCTGCAATGTGCCAGCGGGGTTTGTCCAGTATGAGCGGACAAACTCCCGTAAAGCGCCATGCTCACGCCTGATGTGTGACGCCTGATGCGTCGTGCCGCCGTGGCGGGCGTGCTACGGCACCAGCCCCTTTTGTGCTCAGGCGGCGCAATTGGCGCGGCGGAACCGGATAATACTGCGTGACAGCCGCCCCGCTGCCCAGTTGGGCATTTTGCGCCACGGGGTTACAACATCCGCGTACTGGCCGTTGACCGTGACCGTCCGGCGCTGCTCGGTTCCCACCCATTCCGGCGCCCATGCGGTTTGCACGCTGGTAATCCACTGGTCCCCTTCAACACGGTAGCGGCCAATATAGGCGACCAGGGTCTTCATCAACTGGGCGCGGTCTGTGTCTGTTGTCGCGGCGTGGCGGTTGCTGCCTTCCAGATTAAAGGCCACCCAGCCATCTGGGGTAAAAACAACACGGCCGCGCGGGGCGGGGCCCATGGCGTTGATAAAATCGCCGGATTCTTTTTCTTCCACCTTATAGGATACGAGTTCCCATGTGCCGATGAGGTTCTCCCTCAGGGCGTCTTCCTTGAGACCGGGCTGGGCGTCGTAGTCGTCCATGATTTTCTGGGTGGTTGCGTGCATTGGCATTGTCTCATTCCGTTGCTATTTCGTATCGTCTGTCGCTTTTTTGACAGATCCGCAAAGGAGCTTTTGCGCTTTAATCTTTTGTTCTGGTGTAAACATGCCCCTCATTTCACATCTTCGGTAGTGACAATTAAGGAAAAATAATATTACGCTAAACGCAAAAGTGGACCAACCAGAAGCAATCGGGGAGCGCCTTGCCCATGTCCTATGATGAAACAGGAGATTTACGTTTTTTCATAAGTCTGGTGGATGCGGGCAGTCTTTCGGCTGGGGCGCGCAGCCTGGGCACATCGCCCGCGGCGGCGTCCCGCCGTCTGGCCCGGCTGGAAACACGGCTGGGCAGTACTCTGGTTATCCGCAATACACGGCATTTTGGCCTGAGCGAGACAGGACGGCTGTATTACGAACGCGCCCTGACCATTGTTGCGGATATTGACCATCTGGAGGAGGAAATATCGTCCAGCACCAACGCGCCGCGTGGCACGTTGAGCATAGGGGCTCCGGTGGAACTGGGGCGCAGGCAGATTGCGCCGTTTATTGAAGCCTTCAGCGCCAAACATCCACGCCTGATGATCAACCTGGCCCTCGCCCCCGAAGGAAATTACGATTTTAACGACTACCTGGATGTGGTTCTCAGGCTTGGCCTGCCAGAAACCCCGGGCGCTGTTGTAACCCGCCTTGCCTCCACCATGCGTGTTTTATGTGCCTCCCCGGCCTATATCGCCCGGCGCTCCATGCCGACCCACCCACGGGACATTTCAAAACATGACTGTTTATGCCTGCGTAAAAACAAAAGCATGGCGCTTTTGAACAAGTGGGTTATCGGGAATGAGACGGAAACAGATGTGGTTATGGTGGAGCCACGCCTTTCCACCACCAACGCCGAGATTATTCATGACTGGGCGCTTTCGGGGCAGGGCATTGCCTATAAACTGCTCTGCGACGTTTATCAGGACCTTGAGGAGGGCAAGCTGGTCCGTATTCTACCAGACCTCCAGGGCGAGAAGATTGACCTGTACGCCGTTCTGCCAACTCGGCAGCATACCCGTGCGAGTGTCAAAGCGTTTTTGAATGACCTGCGACCCTATATTCGCACTGCGGGATTTTTGTAAAACCTGTGGGCTTATTGGGTGCAAGGCCCCAAAATCCGGCGTGAAACACGAAAAAGGGTCTCGCGTAGCCAGCGATGCACGGGGTCTGTGTCCCGCCGTGGGTGCCATGCCTGAAAGGCGTCAATGCTGGGCAGGGATAACGGGAACTCAAAAGCGGCCAGCCCCAGCGCCTTGACCGAGATATGGTCCACAACAATACCTGGCAGGGGAAGAATCAGGTCTGAATCCTTCATGCTCTCCACCATGCAGTGGTAATTGGGGACCACCATGGCTATGCGCCGGGCCAACCCATACTGGTTGCGCAAGACCCAGTCTATCGGGCCTTGCGCGCGACCACGACGGGAGACGCTGATGTAGTCGTACAGCACCATGCTCTGGGGGGTGATGGGAGTTGCCAGAATGGGGTGGTCCTTGCGCACAACTCCCTGCATATGGTCACGGAACAGGGTCTGCCGCCTGATTTCAGGCTTCATCACATCCGTTGCGCCAATGTACAGGTCAACACGGCCGTGGCGCAGGGGGTCAGATGCCGGGTCATCAATCTCTGGCGCCCAGATCAGTTCGCAGCGTGGACATTCCTTTTTGAGCTCCTGCAAAAGGGGCAGGGCAAGAGACGCCACAACCAGGTCGTTGGCCCTGATGGTAAAGGTGGGCGCCATGTTGGCCAGGTTCGCCAGGGCGCGG
>CALCDN010000068.1 GCA_937900755.1 uncultured Acetobacter sp.
GCCAGCCCCGGAATATCCGCCCCCGAGGCAATGGCCGCCTGCAGGCAGTGCCGCCCCCACTGGTCCGCCTCCATGGCGGACATGCGGGTAATGACGAACACCTTGCCCTGGTCCGCCCCTTCCATGGGAACGGTGACATTGACCTGACGAATGGCCATTACAGCCCCGCCGGGTAGATGGCCTGCCAGCGCACGGCAAACTGCCGGTCCGCCAGCATGCGCCCGGCCGAGGGCATGGGGGCCATGGCGCGCAGCACACCGTTGACCATGGTGTATTTGCGCCCTGTGGAGGTCAGCGTGATTTCCGCCCCCAGGCGGTAGAGCGTGCGCGCGGTCTGCTGCGCGGTCATGATGGCCTCAAACACAACCACGCTCTCGCTCGCGGCGGAAAGCTGGATGGTCTGGTCCACGGGTTCGGGCACAAAGCCCGCGTTGAGGTACCCGTCGATCGACATCTGGGTTTGCGCGCAGTTCTGCTCCGCCACGTCCCATGCGCGGTCTGTGGAAAAGTTCTTGATTGTGACAGGCGCATTGTAAAGACCAGCCACGGTGATGGTGAAAATGGCATTGGCTGCCGAAATATCAAGCGCCATGATTACTGCACCTCAACACTGTTCAGGGTTATGGCCTGCACGCTCTGCCCGTCCGCGTACCACAGGCGCGCGGGCGGGGTTGTACGCGCCACGCGGAAGGAGGCCGCGGCAGTGGACACGTTGGGCATGAAATACCACCCCCGCGTGGCCACACTGTCCGCCGCCGTGGCCACGGCCGATGCGTTGTTGATCTGCTGCTTTTGCGCAGTACTGAGCACAACACCGGGCTGGATGGCCCCAAAACCCAGCGCCTGCGTAATGGTGCCCTGCACACTGGCGGCCACCAGTGTGTCGCCCTCCGTGTTGTACGGGATCTGCCCGGTATTGAGCAAAAGGGTGATCAGGTCCGAGGTCAGGCTGGCGTTGAGCCAGATCTGGTTGACGTAACTGTCCGCCCACAGGAACGGGCCGGACACGCAACCGGGGCGCATAAACTGGAACGTGCTGGAGCCGTTGGCATAGGCCCCGTAAAAATTGTAGCCATTATCAAGCAGTGTTGCAGCCGTAGTCCCGTCCACAACCGGCGGGGTAATCAGCCCCGAGCCATCCTGCACCATGGCCAGCGTCTGCCGCCCCGCCGTTGTGCCAAAGGAGAGGGACGCCATCCACCCAAGGCACAGGGCGGCACTCAGCGGGTCGTTGTACACTACGCTGACCCCGCCCAGGTTCTGGTTTTTAAGCCATACGCCAAAGGCTGCCGTGCTGTTCTGGGTGGTGGCCTGGGCGTCCGTATCCCACAGCACGGCCCATACGGTGTTGCCCTGCCCGGCTACCCACTGGGCAAAGGCCTGCTTGTCCGCCAGGTCTGGCTCAAAGGCGGGGGCCAGCGCGTTCCATGCCGCGTTGGTGGCGCGCAGGGTGGTCATCTGCTCGGCCACACTCTGCCCTGTCGCGGGGTTGGTGTAGCCCCCAAACAACAGGCGCGCGGGCGTCATGACCGCATTGGTGTAGCCTGCAAAATACACGCAGGCCATCTGGTATTCCACGGACTCCATGCCAAATGCGCTGCCCACATCGGCGGCTGTGGTAAAGTCCTTTATGGTGCCCGCGGGCACGGCGCTCGCGTTGGTGCTCAGCACAAGGCCGGTCAGCGCGTTCAGGCTGCCGCCCGCAGCCAGCACACCGGGGGCGACCTTGACGATAGTGGAAATGGGGATGCCAGCCACAGCGTTACTCCTCTGGCGGGTCGACCACATCGGCACAAAGTGCCGTGGCCGAAAGGGTTGTTGCAAAATCCTGAGCAATACTCAGGCAGAATGTCACCTGCATATGCAGGTCCACACTCCAGTTTTCCTCATACTGGTGCTCACCGTCCGTAAAGCCGGACTGGGTGGGGGGGGCTGCGTCCAGCGGGGTAAGCTGGAACGGCAGGCCCGCAAAAAACGCCGCCGCGAGCGGGTCTCGCCACAGGGCGGCAATGGTCTGCACGCAGGCCCCAGCCCCCGGCCCGAACAGGCCAAGGCGCATGCCCAGCCTTGCGGGTTCGCTGACCGCGCGCGGGGTGGCGGTGTAGGTCCAGCCATTGGTGGCAAGGCGCGTGCGCTCAACCAGCGTCATGGCCACAAAGGGTGCGGGCGGGGGGGCCACGCGGTTCTGCTGGCCCTGCACCACCTGCACGGACAGGGGCAGAACACTCAGCAGCCAGTTGCGCACGGCCCCATAAACCTGCCCGTCACCAGGGGTTATGATGCAGCCGGGCTGCTCTGCCGCGTTACCAGAACCTTGGACCATTCCCCCGCCCCCCACGCTTCACGGGACTGTGTGCCTAGCCAGTCCGGTGGGGAAAATTGCAAAATGTCGCGCCCGCACTGCAAGGGCCTGTTGAGCGCATGGGCGGCGGCGGAGACGTACACCACGCGCCTGTCCGCTTGCTGGGCAATGTTTTGCACCTGTTGCAAGTCCTCCCCCGCCAGGGCCTGCACCTCTATCTGCAAGGCGCGCGCGGTGTAGGTGGGGGTCTGGCTGCCATCGGGGTTGGTTACACTGCCCGTGCTGGCCAGCAGCGTTGCCGCCACACAGGGGTTGATGCCCCCGCCCAGCCGGCCCGCCAACGCGAAAAGCTGCATGGTGGCATCCTCCGGTTACAAAAAATCATGGCCATATGCGCGGCATCTGCGGCCCACCGGGCACGTAGCGCGCCTGCCGCAACCCCCGCGTGGCCGCCCAGAAGGCAGCCCCGTACTGGGTCTGGGCAAACCACGCCGCGCGCTCGCTCTGGGGGCTGTAATCGGTTGTGCCCGCCACCCTCC
>CALCDN010000069.1 GCA_937900755.1 uncultured Acetobacter sp.
CCTTCATGACGCGGCGGGGCGGTGGTGGCGGGGTTTCCTCCCTGGCGCGCGCGCGCGGTGCGGCCTTGCGCGGTGTGGCGGCCTTGCGTGCGGGCGTGCCCGCCTTGCCCGAATGAAGTTCCTTTGTCATAACAGCCTCCGTGATTACTCCACCCGCCCACGCCCTGCTGCACTGGTATGACAGACACCGCCGCACCCTGCCCTGGCGGTGCACGGAGGGTGAGACACCAGACCCGTACCGCGTCTGGTTGAGCGAGATCATGCTTCAGCAGACAACGGTCAAGGCTGTCGGGCCGTATTATCTCAGATTTGTGGAAAAATTTCCATCCGTTCAGGCGCTGGCCTCCGCCCCGCGTGATGATGTGCTGGCCGCATGGGCCGGGCTTGGCTACTACTCGCGCGCGCGCAACCTGCATGCCTGCGCGCAGGCCGTGGCGGAGCTTGGCGCCTTCCCCCGCACCGTGGAGGGCCTGCGCGCCCTACCCGGCATTGGTGCGTACACCGCCGCCGCCGTGGCGGCCATAGCCTTTGGCGTGCCGGTGGTGCCCGTGGACGGCAATGTGGAGCGCGTAACGGCACGGTTGTACAACGTGCAGGACCCCCTGCCCGGTGCGCGCAAAACACTGGCGCAACTGGCCAGCGGGCTGAACGCGGACGCCCCCGCCCGGGCCCGTCCGTCCGATTTTGCCCAGGCGCTGTTTGATCTGGGGTCTTCGCTGTGCTCGCCCCGCCAGCCTGCCTGCGGGGTGTGCCCGTGGCAGGGTGCATGCGCAGGCCACGCGCAGGGCACGGCGGCCACCCTGCCCCGCAAAGCCCCAAAGGCCGCCCGCCCCGTGCGGTATGGCGCGCAGTTCATGGTCATGGACGCGGCAGGGCATGTGCTGCTGCGCACACGGCCCGAAACCGGGCTGCTGGCCGCCATGACCGAACTGCCCGGCACCGACTGGCGCGCAACCCCCTGGGCCGAGGCCGAGGCGCTGGCCCACGCCCCAGCCCCTGCCCGCTGGTGCAAGGCGGGGGAGGTCAGGCATGTGTTCACGCATTTTACGCTTCAGATCGTGGTTTATGCGGCGCGTGTGGCGCGGTTTTCCAACCAGGATGTCGGGGAGGGGTTTCTGCTGCCTGTGGCCCGGGCCAAAACCGCATCCCTGCCATCAATCATGCAAAAATGTATGACAACGGGATACGACTTCCTGCATCGTGCATGAAAAGCCGGTGTGTTCTGGCGCGGCACACCCTGTAGGGCGGCTGTTCGGGTCGGGCCGTCAATAAAGAAAAAGAGGTTCCATGGTTTTCCACCATATTCCGCCACAGGAGCGCTTGTCTGTCCAGGTCCAGCCGCCAGCGTCCGCGTCTTCGCGTGGCAGGCCGGGTGTGCTTTTGCTCAACCTTGGTACGCCCGAGGGCACGGGGTACCGCGCCGTGCGCCGCTACCTGTCCGAGTTCCTGTCCGACCGCCGGGTGATCGAGGGCTCGCCCCTGTTCTGGCAGCCGCTGTTGCAAGGCGTTATTCTGACCACGCGGCCCGCGCGCAGTGGCCGCGCCTACGCCCGCGTGTGGGACGCCGAACGCAATGAAAGCCCGCTCCGCACCTACACCCGCCACCAGGGCGAAAAACTGGCCGAGCAGTTCGCAGCCGATGGCGTGCCCGTGGCATGGGGCATGCGCTATGGCCGCCCTTCCGTTGCGCAGGCGCTTCGAGCACTTATGGAGCAGGGGTGTGACCGCATTGTGTGCCTGCCGCTGTACCCGCAATACAGTGCGACCACCACGGCCACGGCCAATGACCAGCTTTTCCGGGTGTTGATGACGCTGCGCAACCAGCCCGCCATCCGCACTGTGCCCTCCTTCCCCGATGACCCGGATTTTATTACCGCCGTGGCCTCCTCCATCCGCGAGGAGCAGATGCACGCGGGCCAGCCGTTCCAGATGGTTGTTGCCTCCTTCCACGGTCTGCCGCGGCAATACGTGGACAAGGGCGATTCGTATCTGGCGGAATGTACCCGCACCGTGGCCGCCCTGCGCGCCGAACTGGGCATGGACGAAACCACCCTGCCCATGACCTTCCAGTCCCGCTTTGGGCCGACCAAATGGCTGGAGCCTTATACCGCGCCCTTTATTGCCGCACTCCCCGCAAGGGGCGTCAGGCGTATTGCGGTGGTTACGCCCTGCTTCATGGCCGACTGCCTGGAAACGCTCGATGAAATCGGCCATGAAGTGCGCGAGGAGTTTTTGAAGGCGGGTGGCGAGTCCTTTACCCTTGTGCCCTGCCTGAACGACAGCCCCGCCAGCATCCGCCTGCTGGAAAAACTGACCCGGCGCGAACTGCAGGGCTGGCTGTAACCCGGCCCCGCAACGCTGTGCCGTGCGGGGTGTTCCCCCCGCGTTACAGCGTTGCGCGTGGGGTCTTGGGCCGGGGCAGGGGGGTCTTGTCGGGGAACAGGCAGCTCTGCTGGGCAGCGCACCGCCAGCACTCGGGCTTGCGCGCCTTGCACACGTAACGCCCCTGCAGAATAAGCCAGTGGTGGGAATCGCGCACCATGGGGAGGGGAATACGGGCTTCCAGCTTTTTCTCCACCGCCTCCACGGTGCGGCCACGGCCAAGGCCCGAGCGGTTGGCAAGCCGGAAAACATGGGTGTCCACGGGCACCGTGGGCTGGTTGAAGGCTACATTGAGCACCACATTGGCGGTCTTGCGGCCAACCCCTGCCAGTTTTTCCAACCCCTCGCGCGTGTTGGGGATCAGCCCGCCATGCTCGGCCAGCAACTGGCGGGAGAGGGCGACCACGTTCTTGGCCTTGTTGCGCCATAGTCCGATGGTGCGGATCAACTGGCCTACCTGCTCGTCCCCCAGTGCGGCCATGGCCTGTGGGGTGGGGGCTGCGGCAAACAGGGCCGGGGTTACGCGGTTGACCGAGGCATCTGTTGCCTGGGCGGACAGCACGACCGCCACCAGCAGCGTAAAGGGTGTGGTGTAGTGCAGTTCGGTCTGGGCATCGGGCCAGGCGCGGGACAGGTCGGTCAGGAACAGGTGGC
>CALCDN010000070.1 GCA_937900755.1 uncultured Acetobacter sp.
CATGGGACGTCTTGACCGAAAGGTCCCGGATGGCCATGGCCACAACCGAAAACCCCCGCCCCATGCTGCCCGCCCGCGTGGCCTCCACATTGGCGTTAAGGGCGAGAAAATTGGTTTGCGCCGCAATGTTCTGAATAGAGCCGACCAGATCGGCTATGGTTTTCCATGCCGCCTGAATATCGGCCATGGTGGCGCGTACATCGTGCATGTTGGTGTTGCCGCGCGTGGCCGCTTCCACGCATTTGCGCACGGCGTTTTCGGCGGCCACCGTCTGCCCCGAAACATCGTCCAGCGATGTCTCAAGCGTTGCCGTGGCGTTGGTCAGGCGATGGATGGAGCCAACCTGCGCCTCGTTCTGGCTGAGAATACGCGCATTGCTCTGGCTGATGGAGGAGGCCGCGTCCTCCACCTGTGTGGACACTTCGCGGATGTCGGACACAACACTGTTCAGCCCGGTTTTAAGTCTGGCAAAGGCTGCCGCCAGCACGGGGGAGCGCTCGGCCACATCCCGCGCCAGGGTGGCGCTCAGGTCGCCCTCGGCCACGCGCTCCAGGGCCTGGGCAATCTGCTCCAGTGCGGAGCGCTCGGAGGCGGCCTTCTGCCGTTCCTCCTCCAGCCGGTCCAGATAGGTGGAAATCACCAGGTCCATGTCCAGAAAGGCGGCCTTGATAATGGCCCCGATCTGGTGGCCCAGCTTTTCGCCCATTTCGGCTTCGGCCGCCGCACGACCAAGGGAAAAGCGCCGCCCGCCCTGCACGCCGCGCTTGATCAGGCGACGGCAGATGGCGTCCAGCAAGACGGCGTACCCATCTATGTACCACCGTGGCTCCAGCCCTATGCGGGCATGGGCGTGACCAATGCGGGTGACATCACTCACATAGTCCGGCCCGAACTTGCCGGACAAAATGGTCTCCCAGTGCATGTGCTGCAAGGAGCGGGCCTTGGCGGTGGTGGCCTCGGTCGGGAAAAAACGGGCCAGTTCGGGCACGTCATGCACACGTTGATAAAATTCGGACAGACTCTCGTCCAAAATATCCGCCATATCCGGGCGCATGCTGGCGAGTATGTCCCGCTCGCGCCGCTCTATGCCCATGAAAGACAGTCTGTCAGCTATTGAAGCAGGCTGCCACCGGCCTGCCCGCGCATCCGAATTTCCCATAGTCGAGCCACCTTATATTGGCTCCCCAACCGTTCAGAGCATGGCGTCGGTATCGAACTCCTGTCCGTGACCTGCGGATGTTTCCAAACCTTCCAGAACGGTTTCTGCAATTCCAATCAAGGGAGCGAGGGACAGATTGGTATCTAGAATGGCACGCACGCCGTAACGCTGCGCCTGAGAGGCAAGCCTTACGAACAGTTCCCTGTCTTCATAATTCGTGGCCCCTGCATCCAGGGAGTTCGCCTTCATGATCATGGACCACAAACGCTGGTTCTTGGTCAGGGCCTTGAGCCGAACGGAGTGCTCGGAACTGGCTGACGCCGTTTCCAATTCCTCGATCAGCAGTCTGAAGCAGGTCGCATCGGCCTGTCGGTCCGTCAGGGAATACCCTGCCACATTCTGGTAGGCGCGCATTGCGGGATGGATCATGATTGCACCATATTCTATCGGCTGCCTCCTGCCCGATGGGCAAAAATCAGCAATGTGTGTGTCATTCATTCTACACCCGGCGTATGAGCGTGGCCAGAGCAACCTAACGGAACCCACGCACCCAGTGTTGGCATGAATTTATAAAAAAATTCTATATTTTTGCCGATTTTAAACACCATAAGGAAAAGGCCGGGCACCACAGCACCCGACCTCCCCTATACCCGAACAGGGACAGGCAACAACCTAGAAGTCAGACCAGCCCTCCGCACCACTGCTTTCCAGCTGGCGGGGGGCTGCGGGTTTGCTTGCGGCAAGGGCTGCGGGGCGGCGCGGAGCACTGGAGCCAGGCCCGGCCAGGGCCGCGCGCGGCTTGCCACCACCCGGCCCGGCCAGCGCCGTACCGCCAGGCAGGGTAAAGTGGCCCACAACATTCACAAGGGTGGCCGCTTCGGTCTTGAGGTTATGTGCCGCGGCAGCCGTCTGCTCCACCATGGCGGCGTTCTGCTGGGTAGTGGCGTCAATATGGGTTGCGGCGGTGTTGACCTCACCCAGGCTTCCCACCTGCTCGCGCGCAACAGTGGCTATGTTGGCCACATGCCCGGTAATGGCCTCCACCTGCCCGGCAACCAGCCGGAGTTCCTTGTCGGTCTGCTCCACAAGGCGCACGCCCTCATGCACCTGCTTGGTCGAAATTTCGATCAGGCTGCGAATATCGCGCGAGGAGGTGGAGGAACGCTGGGCCAGCGCGCGGATTTCGGTTGCGACCACGGCAAACCCGCGCCCCGCATCCCCCGCCCGCGCAGCTTCCACGCCCGCGTTCAGGGCCAGCAAATTGGTCTGGAAGGCTATGTCGTCAATAATGCCGATAATGGCGGACATTTTGGCCGACGATGTGGCGATTTCCTGAATGGCGGACATGGCGGACAGCATAACCTTGGTGGACCGCTGCACCGCGGCATGCGCACTTTGCGCCGCATCGCGCGCTTCCTGCGCGGCCTCGGACTGGTTGTCCACGCCATTTTTAACACTGGTCACGGAGGCAGCCATCTGGCCCATGGCCGCAGCCTGGCGCTCGGTCCTCTGGGCAAAATCCTGCGAGGCTTCCGCAATTTCCATCGACCCGCCCTGAATAAGGGCCGAGGCCGCCGCCACTTCCTCCATGGCCTCGGACAAGGAGGAAACAGCCTCGTTAAAGTCCCGGCGCAGGGCGTCAAACTCTGGGGCGAAGGGGGAGGTGAACTGGAACGCCAGATTACGGTCAGCCAGTGTGCGCAGGCCCTTGCCCAGTTCCACAATCAGCCCGTTCTGCTCTACCGCGCGCTCTTGCGTAAGAACACTCAGGCGCTGCTGCTCGGCGGCACTGTCCTGCGCAATCTGCTGCAGTTCCAGTTGCTTGACCAGAACAGAGCGGAAGGTGGTCAGCGCCTTGGCGAGGCGGCCCGCGCAATCCGTCCAGTCCAGATAGGGAATGGGTTCATCCAGCTTGCCCGCGGCAATCCGTTCGGTCAGGCCTGTAATGGTTTCAAACGGAACAGCAGCACGGCTGATCAGCAACCAGCGCGCCAGAACCACCATGAGGGAGCTCACGGCAAAACCACCCAGACCCAGGTAACGCTGCACCGCCAGCGGCAGGTCCATCTCGGAACTGACGAGCTGCACCAGAATCTGCAAAATCATATAGGCTTGCAGGCAGGCCATGACGATGGAGATTTTCCGCCTCAGGGGCGCTTTTTCGGTAAACCAGGCCAACATAGTTTTTTCGCCTTACTGCCAGATATCAGCATAAGACATAGCCGGTCCCCCCCGGGGGTCGTCAATTTAATGTTAAGACATATGTTATATTTATTATGACTTAATACAAAAATAACCGCTTGAAGCAAAAGGGTATGGCGCTGCCATACCCCGCTCGTTCAGGACCCCGTTGTGGAGGACGAGGAGGTTGTTGTGCCAGTGGTCGTGCCAGTGGTCGTACCCGAGGTCGTGCTTGTGGTGGAGGACTTGGTGGAAGACACGTTGGTGACCGAGCTCATGGGGATACTGGCGCTGCCCATCTGTACTGCCATGTCATCCGTACCGGTCTGGATGCCGGTAATGGTGCCTGTCACCGTAAAGGGCACATCGGAGGTGGTGCCTGTCGAATCCATGGTTTCGACCGCAACGCTGTAGGCCCCATCGGAGAGCGTGTTGCCACTGTTATCCGTGCCGTCCCATGTCCATGTGCTGGTGCCGCTGCCTGCGGTGACTAGGGCGTCCTTGACAATGGTGCCCGCCGAATTGGACACGGCAATGGCCACTGTCTGGCCCGATGTGGCGGTGTAGTTCACCGTGGCCGAGCTGTTCTGCAACGGCAGGGTGGTGGTGGAGGCGGTGGCCTGCGAGCCGACAAGGGCACTGTCGGCACTGAGCTGCCCGCTCTCGTTAAGCGAAATCAGCGAGGAAAGCTTGGTGTTGGTTTCCACCTGCTGTTCCACCCCGGCAAGCTGCACCAGTTCGGTCGTGAACGAATCGGAGCTCATGGGGCTGCTGGGGTCCTGGTTCTGCAACTGCGTGGTCAGCAGGGTCAGGAACGTGGTGTAGTTGTCGGCAAGGGAGGACAGGGCCGCAGTCGCTGACGACGACGAAGAGGAAGAACTGGAAGACGTAGACAGGGCCGTTGCGGCCGAACTTTTGGCCGTTGATTCCGCCGTCGAAAGCAGATTGTACTCATTGGTCGTCAGTGATGTCGTGGACATGCGCCCGCTTCCTTCCTGTATGCTTTTGCCGCGCCCGGGTCAGGCGGTAATGTTAACCCCACGTCCATCATATGTGCGCGCGGTGGACGCCACCGCATCGCTATCCTGCGTCTGGCCCAACGGGTCCTG
>CALCDN010000071.1 GCA_937900755.1 uncultured Acetobacter sp.
ACCATATACCCCCCCTCGGACACACCAAGTGCGCCCGGCACGGCAAAACCCGCGGATTTGGCGGCCTCTCCCACTCCTTCGATGACAAAGCCGGTCGCCAGTGAGCAATCATGGCCCATGAAGTGCAGGATCAGGCACACCTCCACAGCCCCCAGCGCCCATGCCGAAAACTGCAGGAGCAGGCTGAACAGCGCGTTGTTGCGGGTCTTGTAAAGGCCCAGCACCTCCTGGTGGATGCCGCGAATACCTTCAACCCCGCCCCAGCCCAGATGGGCGGCTATCCGCTCAAGCAGTTTTTCCACCACGGCTACGGCTCCAAGCCACTGGCTGGCAAAAACAGCCACGCCAATAATGGCCAGCACAAGCGCGCTTTCGAGCAGCCTGTCGGTCACAGCCGAACGCTGGACCAGAAAGAGCAGCAACAGCAGCCCCGCCACCGTAAACAGCACCTGGCTGAGCAGTTCGAGTGTAAGATCGCAAATGGTGGCCGCCGCCGCGCGGCGCAGACCCAGGCCACGGCGCGCCAGCAGACGGCTGGCCACAACCTCCCCCCCCACCTGGGCCACGGGCAACAGGTTATTCACCCCCTCGCGCACGCAGCGGAGCATGAAAAAATCCCGCAATGGCAGATGGGGCGGCAGGTCCCGCCGCGCAATAATGCGCCATGCCTGCGCGGAAAGAGAAACCTGAACACCATGAAAGACAATGGCGGCAAGGATTCCCCAGCCGCCCGTCAGGACAAGTTCAAAAATGGCCTGCGCGCCAAAACGCGAGAGCATCCATACCGTAAGGCCAAGCCCCAGAACACCGGCCACAAGAGTGATACGCTTCATGCGGTCTCCCTATCCCATGCCCCAGGCTGTGTGGCTACGCTGGCATGGCCGCTCCTGTTATCCCTCCCTGATCTGGCGCAGCAGAGCAAGAGATTCCACGCATGCGGCCGCCGCTTCGCGCCCTTTATTATGCACATTATCCGAAGAACGCACAGTCGCCTGTTCTTCCGTATAGGTTGTGAGAATACCAAATGCGACCGGCACCTCGGTGGCAAGGCTTGCCTGCATGATGCCCATGGTCGCGCCAAGGCTGATAAATTCAAAATGGGCGGTATCACCCTTGACCACGCAACCGAGGCAGATCACCCCTTCATACCGTCCGCTTTTGGCCAGTGCCTGCGCCAGCAGGGGCATTTCAAACGCGCCGGGGGCTGCGAACACATCGCCCTGGGCCACGGCAATATTGTGCTCGCCCAGCCATGCAATGGCGCCATCACGCAGGCCACCTGTAACCGTCTCGTTAAACCGGCTGACAACCAGCGCCAGACGCGGCGCGGGGGAAAGTGCCTTGAGGTCAGGCAGAGTGACGGGGGAACGTGTACCCATAGGTCGTATTATCCTTAACAATCGCTACGTCGTAATATCGTCAGTTCAGGCTGGCACTGTGTGCAGTGCCGGGGTCGGGGCATCGCAACTCAGGTGGTGGCCCATGCGCTGGCGCTTGGCATGCAGGTAGGCGCGGTTGAACGTGTTGGCCGGAATTTCCAGCCCCAGCCTTTTGCGCACCACAAAGCCCCGGCTTTCCAGCGCGCGCACCTTGTCGGGGTTGTTGGTCAGCAGATCAAGCTGCCCCACGCCAAGGCTGCGCAGGATACCGGCCGCTGCCTGCCAGTCGCGCGCATCGGTGGCAAAACCGAGCCTGTGGTTGGCCTCCACCGTATCCAGACCCGCATCTTGCAATTCATAGGCGCGGATTTTGTTGACAAGGCCAATCCCGCGCCCTTCGTGCCCGCGCACATAGACCAGCACGCCACATTCGGCCTGCCCGATGGCCTGCAACGCGGCCTGCAACTGGGAGCCACAGTCACACCGCAAGGAGCCCAGCGCATCCCCCGTAACACATTCGGAGTGCAGGCGTACCAGCGGCACCGCCCCTGTGGGGCGCACATCGCCCTTGACCAGAGCCACATGCTCCACGCCGTTTTCGTCCTTGAATGCGTGGATAACCAGCTCATTCCCGCCATAAACGCTGGGCAGGGCGGCACTGGCCAGATCGGGCACGGGGTCTTCCGCCGCCATGGGGGCCGCAGCCCCCTGGTCCTGCTCATCCAGCGGGGCCAGGCCATGCGCGCCAATCCACGCCACCAGTTCGGCAATGGAGATAATGGGCATGTCATGGCGGCGGGCGAACACGTCCAACTGGGGCCGGCGGGCCATTGTGCCGTCCTCGTTCAGAATTTCACAGATAACAGCGGCGGGCCGGAGCCCGGCAAGGCGCAGCAGGTCAATGGAGCCTTCGGTATGGCCAATGCGGGCCAGCACGCCACCGGGTTCGGCCCGCAGGGGGAAGATATGCCCCGGAGAGGCAATATCCGCAGGCCCGGCACCCTCCGCCGTGGCGACCTGCACCGTCCGGGCGCGATCGGCTGCGGAAATGCCCGTGCTCACACCCTCGCGCGCCTCGATCGACACGGTGAACGCCGTGCCATACTGGGCGGTGTTGTCGCTCTGGCGCACCATCATGGGCAGTTCAAGCTGTGCAACCCGCTCGGCTGTCAGGGGCAGGCAGACCAGGCCACGGGCATGGGTGATCATGAAGTTCATGGCCTGCGGGGTCATGAACTCGGCAGCCATGACGAGGTCCCCCTCGTTTTCACGGTCCTCGTCATCCACCATCACAACCATGCGGCCCGCCTTCACGGCGGCCAGCGCGCGCAGCAGACGCCCCGAAGGCTGGAGCGGTGCAGACTGCTCCTGTGTCATTTTGCCTGACATTGTGCCTCCACATATTTTGCAATGATATCCACTTCCACATTCACCGCGTCCCCCACGTTGAGCGTGCCCAGCGTGGTGTGGTCCCATGTGTGCGGAATGATCATGAGGGCAATGCGGAACATGCCGTCATGCACCGCCCCCACCTCGTTCAGTGTCAGGCTGATCCCATCGAGTGCGACGGAGCCTTTTTCCACCATGTAGCGGCGCAGGTCTGCTGGAATATCAAACTCCACGCGCCGGGCGTCGCCCACAAAGGTCGCGCCCACAAACCGGCCAAGCCCGTCCACATGCCCCTGCACAATATGCCCCGAAAGACGGGTGGAAGGGGTAACCGCGCGTTCCAGGTTCACCCGCGAGCCCGCCGTGAGCGTGCCCAGCATGGTGCGGTCCAGTGTTTCGCTGCTGACAAAAAACCGGACGGGCATGTTCCGCGCCGGGGCCACGGCTGTCAGGCACACGCCGTTCACGGCAATGCTCTCGCCCTCGGCCACGTCGGCAAGCCCGGTCTGCACTTCCAACATCAAGGAGCGCGCGCCCTGCTCCACTTTAAGGACCTGACCCAGAGATTCTATAATACCGGAAAACATGCCTGCTCCTGCGTGCATTGTGCCCATTCCGCGAAAAGGGAAAGGGGGGATATGTCGTGTCGGGTTGAAACAGAAAAATGGTCGCGCCCCTGCGCGTCCTGCCCAATGCACAGCCAGTCATCCCACAGGCCCTGCTCGCGCAGGGCGCGCAGCACGGTGGGACCGGCCTCCACCATCACCCACAGGGCCGGGGTGGTGGCCAGCAGGGCGGGCAGGTTGGCGCAGTCGGGGCAGAACAGCACATCAAAGTGCTGCGCCACCTGCGCCAGCCAGTGGGCGGGCACGTTGCGTTGTGTCCCGCACACCACCAGCACGCGCCGCCGGTTGGCGTGGTCTGGCACGTGCCGCACTGTAAAGGAGGGCAAATCGGCCTGTACCGTGCCCATGCCTGTCACAATGCCATCGGTCACACGCCGCAGGGCGTGGGCAAAATGGAGCGATTGCGGGGTTGTAAAGGTTTTGTGGCCAGCCGGTGGCACCATACTCCCCTGGGCGTTAACCGCCTGCTTGACCGTAATCCACGGCCGCCCATGCACCATGCGCGACGCAAACGGGGCCAGCAGCGCACGGCAGCGCGCCATTTGCGCCCCGCCATTGGGGGCCTGGGCCAGCCAGCGCACGGCCAGCCCGTTGGCCTGCAAATGCGCAGCCCCGCCACCGGGCACATGAGGGTTGGGGTCCGCACAGCCGATCCACACCACCTGCACAGGCGTGGACAGCAGGGCCTGCGTGCAGGGCGGAGTACGGCCGGTATGGTTGCACGGCTCCAGCGTGACCACGGCGGTATGGATACGCTCCACAACGCCAAGGGCGCGCGCCTGCTCCACGGCCAGGCGCTCGGCATGCAGTTCGCCCGCCTTGTGGTGGGCGGCAATGACCAGCACATTCCCCTGGGCGTCCAGCAGCACACAGCCCACGGCGGGGTTGGGGGCTGTCTGCCCGGCAAAGCGCCACGCCTCGGACACAGCCAGATCAAAGGCCGCGCCAACACGCTCGGGCATTGCGTGGGAGAAAGATTGTGAAATGCTGTTCACCCTGGTCTCTCTAGTCCATACCTGTACGTTACAGACGGACTCAGGGCGTCAAAAAAGGTCGCCCGTCCCTTGCACGCACACCGGATTCCGGCATTACGGACAAAAAACGAGTCTCTCCTTTTCGTTCTCTTTCATCCGGACTATGACCGTCGGCCCCGGAATTGCACCGGATCTGCTGACCCTGCCGAAACAGGCGCTCGCGGGCTTGATGCGGCATGCCACATCTTTACCGCCGGTAGGGAATTACACCCTGCCCTGAGAACGTCGCACCCGCATACCTGCGGCTGCTCTGATACTTATGATGGAACCAACCCCCACGGGTTGCAAGGGTAAAACGCTTCACATCTGCTTATGGCGCAGTTGAGCCATACAATAGCAGGGGGGCAGGCACCCCCGACATGGCCTGAAAAGCCATATCCCCCTTGCCTCGCGTTCGGGCACTGATATGAGAGAAACCGGATTGGGCAACGCTGCGCCCGCGTGCCGGCGGGGTACCGGCGTGGCCGTTTTCTTGTAACCATACGTTCAGGCAGGTTTTTTGCACGCCCTGTGTTTTTTCCGCCCGGCCCTGTTCGCGCTCCCTGTGCGCGCGGTGTATGCTGGATTTCCCTCAACCCCTCTGGACCAGCCATGACCC
>CALCDN010000072.1 GCA_937900755.1 uncultured Acetobacter sp.
TACGTTTCTCAAGCTGCGGGTTGAACAGTTCCGTGACCAGGGGCAGCGCCGTATTGCAGGCGACCTGAGCGAGGACGAGTTCAAACCCCTGCGCCTGATGAACGGGCTTTAGCTGCAACTGCATGCCTACATGTTGCGGGTGGCCATTCCCTATGGTGTGCTCAGTGCGGCCCAGATGCGCACACTGGCGTATATTGCCCGCCGGTATGACCGTGATTATGGGCATTTTACAACGCGGCAGAACATTCAGTTCAACTGGATCAGGCTGGAGGACACGCCCGATATTCTGGATATTCTGGCCGATGCGGAAATGCACGCCATCCAGACCAGCGGGAACTGCATCCGCAACGTAACCTCCGACCAGTTCGCAGGTGCCGCGCGCGATGAGGTGCTGGACCCCCGTGTGCATGCGGAAATTCTGCGGCAATGGTCCACCTTGCACCCCGAATTCACATTTTTGCCACGCAAGTTCAAGATTGCCATTTCAGGCAGCGCGCAGGACCGGGTTGCCGCCCGCTTTCACGATATCGGGCTGCTTGCCCGCCCGGGTGATAACGGGCGTGCCGTGTTTGAGGTCTATGTAGGGGGTGGCCTGGGCCGCACCCCCATTGTTGGCGTAAAGCTGCGCGATGACCTGCCCGAGGAAGACCTGATTGCGTATCTGGAGGCCGTGCTGCGTGTATATAACGCTTACGGACGGCGCGATAACATTTACAAGGCCCGGATCAAAATTCTTGTGCAGGCCCTGGGTCTGGACGCCTTCAGGGACCAGGTGAACGCCGAGTTTGTAGCCATGGACCGCAGCCGCTACCGCCTTGCACCCAAGGTGGTGGAGGCCATTCGCGCCCGCTTCGCCAGCCCGGTTTTTGAAGACGCGGCCGCTGCGGCCACCCAACTGGCGGGTCAGGTAAAAGCCGACCCCGCTTTTGCCGCATGGGTCGGCACCAATACGCATCCGCACCAGAGGGATGGGTATTGCAGTGTGACCATTTCCTGCAAACCTGCGGGGGGAATTCCGGGGGATGTGACATCCGCCCAGATGGACCTGCTTGCCGATGTGGCGGAGCAGTACAGCTTTGGTGAGTTGCGGATAACACACCTCCAGAACGTGGTGCTGGGGCATGTTCGCCAAGACCGGTTGTTCGCATTGTGGCAGGTGCTGGCGGCCAATGGCCTGGGCACGGCCAATGTGGGCATGATTACCGACATTATTGCCTGCCCGGGGCTGGATTATTGCGCTTTGGCCAATGCACGCTCCATCCCCATTGCACAAAAACTCAGCCAGCGTTTTTCCAACGCCACCTTGCAACACGAAATCGGGGCGTTACGCCTGAATATTTCGGGGTGCATCAATGCCTGTGGCCATCACCATGCCGGGCATATTGGTATTCTGGGGGTTGATAAACGCGGTGAGGAAGCCTTCCAGATCACTCTGGGGGGAAGTGCCGGTGAGGATGCCTCCATCGGCCAGATTATCGGTTCCGCCATGTCGGAAGATGAAACGGTTGATGCCATTGCCAGAATTGTTGATACGTATCTGGTCAGGCGCAAGCCGGGTGAACACTTTATAGAAACCTGCCGTCGCCTGGGCGCCGCGCCATTCAAGGATGTAGCTTATGCCACTGCTTGAGAACGGTCAGATCGTAGCGGACGGATGGACGCTGGTTCAGGACGACCAGGTCCTGCCCGATGGTGACATTCTGGTGCCCTTGTCCCGACTGTCCGAGGGGTTGGGGCGGAACGGCAAAGGGCGTCTGGGCGTTGTGCTCACGCCCGATGCGAGGGTGGAGGTGCTGAAAGAAGCCCTGCCCCGGCTTGATCTGGTCTGCCTGACCTTTCCCATTTTCCGCGATGGCAGGGCGTTTACGCAGGCGCGCTCCTTGCGTGAGCATCTGCACTTTGCGGGGGCTGTGCGTGTAACCGGGCATTTCCTGCCTGACCAGTACGAGTTCCTGTTGCGTTGTGGGGTCAGCCAGCTCGTTATTCCAGAGCAGAGTGACCTGACTGTATGGCAAAAGGCGCATGAACGCATAACGGTGGCCTATCAGCCATCGGTTCTGAACGAGAAACCGGAAGGCTTTGGGTTCAGGCGGTTCCTTTCCCCCTGAGTGCCCAGAACACGGTTATGAAACAGGCCGAGGCGGTGCGGATCAAAGGTGCCCAGTGTGTTGCGCCCGGCTTGGGTGGTGCGGGATTATCCCGCATATGGGCGCTTCTGGGTATGTGCCTGTCACCAGCACTTCCCTTTTACCTGCGCTGGCGACAGACAAAAGGGAAAGAAATTCCCGAACGCGTGCGAGAGAAAATGGGGTTTTCCTCCTATTCTCGTCCTTCGGGCACGCTGCTGTGGTTCCATGCCGCCAGCGTGGGGGAGGCCCTGTCCATTCTGCCACTGGTGCAGGCCTGCCTGCGCCAGAAGCCACAGATAAGCGTGCTGGTGACAACAGGCACCGTTACGGCCAGTGCCATTGTGGAGCAGCGTTTTGCCCATGCCCGGGTTGTGCATCAGTTCGTGCCGATGGATGTGCCCCGGTGGTGCCAGCGTTTTTTGGAGCACTGGAGCCCACAGGTCGCGGTTTTTACCGAAAGCGAGTTGTGGCCGACCCTTTTGGGGGCATGTTCTGCCCGTAACCTGCCGGTTGTGCTGGTCAATGGCCGTATGTCGGCCTCTTCTTTCCGCTGGTGGGGGCGCCTGCCGGGTGTTGCGCGGCATATGCTTGCCCATTTTGCCTGGGTATCCGCCAGAACAGCGGCAGATGCCCAGCGCCTGCGCGCCTTGGGGGCCACAACCCAATTGCCACCTGGTGACCTGAAAACCGCGGCCCCTCCCTTGCCCGTGGATATGGAGGTTCTGGCGCAGTTGCGGGCCATCATCGGAGCACGTCCGGTGTTTGTGGCGGCCTCCACCCATGAAGGGGAAGAGGCGCAGATTGCGCATGCGGCTGATCTTGCCCGCCGGACCCACCCCGATCTGCTGTGCATTGTTGTGCCACGCCACCCCGAACGTGGCGCCGAGGTTGCGGCCTTGCTAAATTCCGCGCCGCGGCGGGCACTTAACGCGCTCCCCACCACGCAGGATGCTTTTTGGGTGTGCGATACGCTGGGGGAGCTGGGGCTTTTTTTCAGGCTTTCCACCTGTGTTTTTGTTGGCAACAGCCTGCCGGGTTGCCATGGTGGGGGGCACAATCCGTTCGAACCCGCGCGTCTGGGCTGCGCCATGGCGACTGGCCCACGCATCCATAATTTTGAAGAGGCGTTTCAGGCACTGCGTGAGGGCGTCCAGCTTGTGCCCGATGCGCATACTCTGGCTGGGTGGATCGAGCGGATGCTCGTTGACCCCAGGGCGCGTGCGGCACTGGGGCAACGGGCGCAAAAGGTGGCGACAGTTAATGAAACCCTGCCAGATGCCCTGGCCACGCAGATTCTGGCACTTGCATGGTAAAGCTGTCCCCGCCAGCGTTCTGGGGTAATCCACGGGCCAGGGTATGGCCCACCTTGCTGGCTCCGTTCGCATGGGGTGTTGCGGCCACTGCGCGGGGGCGGATGCGGCGCACAGGCTGGCATGCACCGGTGCCTGTGCTGTGCTGCGGCAACATAACCGTGGGCGGAACCGGTAAAACCACGGTGGTTAAGGATCTGGTGCAACGCCTCATCGCGCGTGGGCGGCACCCCCATGTCCTGACCCGAGGCTATGGCGGGCATGTGGCGGATGGTACCCGGGTTGAGCCCTCATTTCACACCGCGCGGCAGGTGGGGGATGAGCCGTTGCTGCTGGCGGGGTATTGCCCGGTCTGGGTTGGTGGTAATCGCGCGCTTACGGCCCGATGCGCCGTCAGTGCCGGTGCGGACTGCCTGATTATGGATGATGGTTTTCAAAATCCGTCGTTGGTGAAAAGCTTTTCGCTTCTGGTGGTGGATGGTGCTGTCGGGTTTGGCAATGGGCATGTGCTCCCTGCAGGCCCCTTGCGTGAGAGTGTGGCCGATGCCCTGGTCCGGGCCGATGCGCTGCTTGTGATCGGGGCGGACCAAACCGGTGTGGAACAGCATTGCGGCGTCCTGCCGGTGGTTCATGCGGAACTGGAGCAGGTTGATGTGCCCGAAAATATTCGGAACCGTCCCTGCGTGGCGTTTGCTGGAATAGGACGACCGGAAAAATTTTTTACCGGCCTGCGCGCCGCCGGGCTTGGCGTGGCCGAAGCCCTTTCTTTTCCAGACCATTATGCGTATAGCATGCGCGATATAGAGCGGCTTGAGGCGCTGGCCCGCAGGCTTGGCGCACCACTTGTTACAACTCCCAAGGACGCCATGCGCTTGCCTGCCGGTTTTCGCCATAGTGTTGTCGAGGTGGGTGTGCGGCTGGTCTGGCAGGACCCACAGGCGCCAGAACATCTGCTGAACATGTTTTTGGCTCAGTCACCATGAAAAATCCGGGTTTGGCCGTGCGGTACCGGTTGGAAGCGTTGGCTGTAGGCGCATTGCTGCGTGTTCTCGAACGCCTGCGCCCGGACTGGTCTTCCAACCTGCTCGGGCTTTTCTGCCGTACCATCGGGCCATGCCTGCCCACCTCCAGGATTGTGCACCGTAATCTGGAACTGGCCATGCCGGAACTGGACGTACCCGCACGCCAACGGATTGTGCGGGGCGTATGGGAAAATCTGGGCCGGACTCTTGGGGAACTGCCTCATCTGGCCTCCCTGCGCGAAAACACGCCCTCTGGGCCGGGGTTTGAGGTGCACGGAGCGGAGTATCTGGCCCAGTTGGTAAGGCAGGGGGGGCCGGTTCTGTTTGTTTCCGGTCATATTGGCAACTGGGAAATGTTGCCCCCGGGCGTGGCCCGGCATGGTACGCCTTTTGCATCTTTCTATCGTGCCGCGAGCAATCCTTTGGTTGATGCGCAACTCCGCTCCCTGCGCAGGAGGGCAATGGGCGACACGCCTGTGCCGCTTTTTGCCAAAGGGGCCAAGGGGGCACGGGGGGCTCTGGCCTATGTGTCTGGCGGTGGCCGTCTGGGCATGTTGGTGGACCAGAAGATGAACGATGGCGTTGAAGCCATGTTTTTTGGCCGCCCGACCATGACAGCCCCTGCCCTTGCGGCCATGGCGCTGCGGTACCGTTGCCCGGTTATTCCGGGCTATGTGGAGCGTCTGGGACCTGCACGGTTGCGCATTGTTGTTGAAGCACCCCTTGAACTCCCCAATACCGGCGACAAGCGGCAGGATTTGCAGATACTGGTGCAGATGGTGAATGACCGTCTGGAGGGCTGGATAAGAAAAAATCCCTCGGCCTGGCTATGGCTGCATCGTCGCTGGGACAAGGCGCTGTATCGCTGAGCCATTTTTGTTGGCAAAGCATAATCTGGGTACGGGGTGCATAAAGCGGGTCGCCCTGTAACAGGCTTGGCAGTATGG
>CALCDN010000073.1 GCA_937900755.1 uncultured Acetobacter sp.
GACGTCAGGGGGGAGGGGACGCTTGCCGTTTTGGCACGCCATGAATAACCTGACCCTCCAGTGTTCCAGAATTGTCCTGTCCGGGCAGAAAGTTGTGTTGTCCATGCGTGTGTCCGTCCGTCTGCTCTGCTCTGTTTCCCTGTCCACCCTGCTGGTGGCGGGCCTTGGTGTTCCTGCCCCGCTGCACGCGGCGGACGCGCCGGTGCCCGCGGTGGTGGCGGCAGGGGGCCGCGCGCCGGACAGCTTTGCCGACCTTGCCGCAAGGCTGTTGCCCGCGGTGGTGAACGTGTCCACCACCCAGACCGTGCGCGAGGCGGATTCGGAGGAGGATGACGAGGACGACCAGCTCCCCCAGATGCCCAACTTCCCCCAGGGCTCCCCGTTCGAGAAGTTTTTCCATGACTTCATGAACCGCCAGACAGACCCCAACGCCCCGCCCCGGCGGATGCAGGCTCTGGGGTCGGGCTTTATCATCGACCCCACGGGCTACATCGTCACCAACAACCACGTGATCCGCAAGGCAGACCGCATAACGGTAACCTTGCAGGACAATACGGTGCTGAGCGCGCATGCCGTGGGCCATGATGACCGCACGGACCTGGCGTTGCTGAAGGTGGACAGCAAAAAGCCGCTGCCGTTTGTGAGCTTTGGCGACAGCGAACACCGCCGGGTCGGGGACTGGGTTCTGGCCATTGGCAACCCGTTTGGCCTGTCCGGTACGGTGACTGCGGGCATTATCTCCTCGCGCGGGCGCAATATCGACCAGGGCCCGTATGATGACTTCATCCAGACCGACGCCCCCATCAACAAGGGCAACTCCGGCGGCCCGCTGTTTGACATGGACGGCAACGTCATTGGTGTGAACACCGCCATCTACTCGCCTTCGGGCGGGTCGGTGGGAATTGGTTTTTCCATTCCCTCCAACGAGGCGCGCGGGGTGGTGGAGCAGTTGCGCAAGACCGGCAAGGTCTCACGCGGGTGGCTGGGCGTGCGTATCCAGAACGTCACGCAGGACATAGCCGACGGGCTGGGCCTGAGCAGCCCCTCCGGCGCGCTGGTGGCGGGGGTGGAAAAGGATGGCCCGGCCGACAAGGCGGGGCTTAAAACGGGAGACGTGATCCAGAGCCTGAACGGCCAGCCGATCGAGGGCAAGGCCCTGCCGCGCCTGTCCGCCCAACTCCCCGTTGGCACGCAGGCCAAATTGGGCCTGTGGCGGCATGGCAAGGTCATGGAGGTGCCACTGACCATTGGAGCACTCCCCGAAACCCCGGAGGAGGCCCCGGCCAAGCCCGCCTCCACGCCCAAGGCGGCGGCGTCTGTCAGCTTTGCCGATTTTGGCTTTACCGTTGGCCTGCTCGATGCTGCTGCGCGGCAGAAATACAACCTGCCCACCAGCGTGAAGGGTGTGCTGGTCACCACGGTCAGGCCCGATGGCGCGGCGGCGGACCGGGGCCTGAAGGAAGGCGACGTGATAACCGAGGTGCAGCAGGCCGAGGTCGGCACGCCAGCAGCGCTCAAGCAGCGGATAGAGGCGGCGCGCAAGGCCAGGAAACGCTCGGTCCTGCTTTTGGTGCATGACGCGGACGGCCTGCGCTGGATTCCCTTCCCCCTGAGCGCGGAGGACGCACCCTGATCGCACTGCTGACGGGCAGACGCACGCCCGTGCTCGACATCAACCGTTATTGCCCGTGGCTGGCCCGGTGGCTGGGCAACGCCACCGTGTGCCAGACCGTACGCCTGCTCAGTGCCGTGGGGGTTGCGGCGTTTGTGGCCTGGCTGACCAACCTGCAAGAACCGGGCTGGGCGCTGATTACATCGGTCATTGTGACCCAGAACAGCATTACGGACACGATCTCCAAGGGGCGTGACCAGCTTGTTGGCACGCTTATCGGGGCTACGGCCAGCATTGCGCCCATTACGCTGCTCATGTTTTTGCACTGGCCGGTCTGGGTGGCCTTTACCCTGGCGTTTGTGCCGCTGGCCATTCTGGTCTCCTGGAAGCCCGAAGCCCGCATGGGCGTGGTCACGCTTATGGTGGCCATTCTGTTCCCGAGCGACAACGACCCCTACCTGCGCCCGATCGAGCGTGTGCTGGCCATCCTGATCGGGGTGGGCTCGGGCACGCTGGTCACTTACGTGGTGCTGCATGAGCAGGCCCGGCGCGACGCCTTCCGCAACGCGGCGCTGACGGTGCGCCAGATTGTGGCCATGCTGCAAAAAGCCCGCACCGGGCATGTGGAGTGGTCAGTCATCCAGGACATGAATGACGAATGTGCCGCCTCCTTGCGCAAGGTGCAGGCGGCTCTGGAGGAAGCCCGGCGCGAACACTGGCGCCCGCTGGATGAGCGCGACCCCATGCTGGCCCGCCTGCCACCGGGGATAAGGCAGTTGCAGATGGACGCGCTGGTCGTGGCGCGCGCCATGCTGGTGCTGCCCCAGAGTGCCACGGCGGAGGAGCTGGAGCGCGCGGCCAGCGTGCGCGCGGGCATGCTGCGTGGTTTCCAATGGATTATCCAGCGGTGCGAGAGCGAGGCCGTGGCCCGCACGGGCGATGAATACCGCATAGCGGCGGAGGTGATGGCCGCCCTGCCTACGGAAAATGAAACCGCCGACCCGATCATACACTTTGTGGTGGGTATTCTGCTCACGGACCTGCGCCAGCTCATCCAGTTACTGGGCGAGGATGATGCGGAGCGCGCAACGCGGCGATAACCCATGGCCCCGCCGTGGTGCCATTATGGCCTATCCGTATTTTGCGCGGCAGGCATGAGGTGGGGCGGCAGTTATGGTCGCCAGATGGCATGACGCGGCGCGCCAATTACGCTACAACGAATACGAAACGCCCGACCCCTGTTGGGTGGAACCCCATATTGAGGATGCTCAAGACATGGCAAAATGCCCCAAATCCCCTTGTGCACGCGGTATTCTGGCCCTGGGCCTGATTGCAGCGGTTGTGTATTTCATCCGTAAAAAGAAGTGCTGCGGCTAAAGTCCGTTTCAGGCCTGTGCCTGAACGCCTGACGCACGGCATAAGCCCGTCTGGTTCGCCAGGCGGGCTTTTTTTTGCGGCGGTGCCGGCCAGTCCTGCCGTGGCGGCCCCTGCCACGCAACGCAACGCCGTGGCTTGTGTTATGGTGTGAGCGTTGTATCACTGCCGGTAACACATCTGGCCTGGCGCAGTCCGCCTCAGGCTTTAGACGGAAAGGATTGAGAGTGTTGCATCCTCTTGTTTCCCGCTTTTCCTCCAAGGCTGCGGCGTCTGTTGCGGCATGCGCGCTCGGTTTTGCGGGGCTGGCCACAATGGCGGCCCCCACCTTGGCCCACGCACAGGCCTCTGTGCTGCTCAAAAGCCAGCAGGCCACTGCAGTGGTGGAAAGTGTCGACCGCGAAGCGCGCGAACTGCTGCTGCGTGAAGGCAATGGCCACCTGCTGACCATTGAATATGGGGCCGCCGTCAAGGACGTGCCGCACCTGCATGAAGGCGATGAACTGAAAATCCAGTTCGTGGAAACGCTGGGCGCACAGCTTGCGGCCCCTGGCAGCCCGCTGCCCGAATCCACGCTCACCACGGCGCGCGGGTTTGTGCATGGCCACCCGCGCGGCATTATTGCGGCCTTTAACCGCGAGCGCGCGCTGGTCAAAACCATTGACCTGGCCTCGAGCACCATTTCCTTCACCACGGAGGGGGATGATTCGCTGCATGTTGCGGTCCTGCGCACCAAGGCCATGCAGGACTTCCTCAAAACACTCAAGATCGGGGACGTGGTGGATATTACCCGCGCCGAATCCATTACCTATATTGTCACCAACAAAACCGTGCCCCAGCCTACCCCGGCCACGCCCCAGCTTGCCGCTCCGGCGGGCGATGTGGTGGCCCCAGCCCCGGCACAGTAAGGCCGCGTTCGGGTGCGGGGCTTTTACCCGCGACCAATGCCCGGTACAGCCTTGCACGCACTCACCACCGTATGGTGGTGAGTGCTCCTCTTTCGGGGGGTTTACATAAAGACCTCGCCCACCATTTCCTCGCTTTTTGCCCATAGGGCCTTTGCGTTGGCAGGGTTTATGGCATAGGCGCGTACGCCGCCATCATTCAGCTCGCCAGGCATGGCATCGGGAATGACCGGGGCCACGTGGCAGTCCTCGCAATAATGCCCGCCCACGGCGTCGGCTGGGGCCACAACGCCCGCCCAGACCGAGGTCGCGGCCCCTTGCGGCACTGTTTTAAAGGCAAAAGGTGGCTTGCCGTCACGCGCGGCCTGCGCGTCAAGCCGGGCCACCATGGCTTCCAGCGCGCCATCGGGCAGGTGGCGGGTCAGTTCCGTCATGATCCCGCCGGGGTGGATGGCGGTCGCCCGCACGCCCCGTGCCCTGTGCCGGGCGTCAAACGCAACGGCGAACAGGATGTTGGCTGTTTTGGACCGGCCATAGGCGACCCACGGGTCGTATGGGGTCTGCTCAAAGTCGGGGTCGTTCAGGTCCACATCCGCAAAGCGGTGCCCGGCGGAGGACACATTGACCACCCGCGCCCCTGCGTGCAGCAGGTTGGCAATGCGGTTGATAAGCACAAAATGGCCAAGATGGTTGGTGCCGAACTGGGTTTCAAACCCGTCTTTGGTGCAGCCCTTGGGGGTGGCCATGACGCCGGCATTGGCAATAACCAGGTCAAACGGTTTGGCGGCGGTGTTCAGCCGGTCTGCCGCGGCGCGCACGCTGGCAAGGTCCGCCAGGTCGAGGGCAAGCAGTTCAAACGCGCCACCGCCCGCCTTTGCCGCCGCGCGCACCGGCGCGGTGGCCTGCTCCGCCTTGGCCAGGTTGCGCGCAGCCCCCACCACGGTTGCGCCGTGGGCTGCGAGTGCGCGGGCTGTTTCCACTCCCAGCCCTGCCGATACGCCGGTAACAAGAACGCGCTTGCCTGTAAGGGATACGCCGGACAAAACATCCTCGGTGGTGGATGTGGCGCCGAACTGTTGTGTTGGTGTGTGTGCCATAACTGGCCTCCGGCATGAATGAAGGAACGCCATTTCTTGCGGGAATGACGCTCAGGGAGTTATGTGGAAGCATGCTCCGCTTAATAATATACGGAGTGAGCCTCCGTTTAACAAGGGGGATCAGGTGAAAGAGGCTGACACACGCCGCCGCAAGCCACGCAGCGACGGACAGAAAAACCGCGAACACCTGCTGCAAACCGCCAAGGCGGCCTTTGGCGCGGGGGAGACCGACATCCCGCTAGACGAGATCGCGCGGCGCGCGGGTGTGGGCATTGGCACGCTGTACCGGCATTTTTCCAACCGCGATGCGCTGATCGAGGCGGTTTATCGGGATGAGCTGAACAGGCTCGCGCAGGCGGGCGCCCACCTTGCGCAGACAAGTTCCCCCGTGGAGGCGCTGCGGGCATGGATGAAGCTGTTTGTGGACTATATTGCCGCCAAGCAGGTGATCGCCCCCGCGCTGAACAGCCTTATTGGCGGCACGGACACGCTGTACGCGGATAGCCGGGCTGTTTTGCAGACCACCATGGATGGGCTGGTCGCACGGGCGACCCGGAGCGGGGACCTGCGCCCCGATCTGGAGCCGCTGGACCTGCTGTGTGCCCTTGCCGGGGTGTCCAACTACGCAACGGGGCCGGGGTGGGAGGCAGGTGCCAAACGGCTTGTGGATATTCTGATCGCAGGCTCGCGCGCGCACGCGTGACAAGGGGGTGGTGGGCGCATGGCCCACAAAAAAACCCCCGCAAGGCCGTGCGCCCTGCGGGGGTTTTTGTGCCTGTGGCCCCAGGCCGGTTAGCGCGGGGTGCGGCGGGTAAGCTGGTCAACATCACGCACGGCCCCACGGGCCGCGCTGGTGGTGAGCGCGGCATAGGCCCGGAGCGCGCTGGAAACCACGCGCTCCCGCCTGGGCTGCCATGCCTGATCGCCCAGATCGTCCATGCGCGCGCGGCGCTGGGAGAGCACGCTGTCCGCCACGGCCACGGACAGGCGGCGGTTGGGAATGTCGATCTCGATCGTGTCGCCTTCTTCCACAAGCCCGATCACCCCACCTTCGCCCGCTTCGGGGGAGATGTGGCCGATGGACAGGCCCGAACTCCCGCCCGAAAAACGGCCATCGGTAATCAGGGCGCATTTTTCGGCCAGCCCCTTGGATTTGAGGTAGCTGGTGGGGTACAGCATTTCCTGCATGCCGGGGCCACCCTTGGGGCCTTCGTAGCGGATCAGCACCACATCGCCCGCGTTGATCCTGTTGCCCAGAATGGCGCTGACCGCGTCATCCTGGCTTTCAAAAATCCGCGCGGGGCCGGAAAAGGTTTCCAGCCCTGCGGCCACACCCGCCGTTTTAACAATCGCGCCGTCCTCGGCCAGATTGCCGTAGAGCACGCACAGCCCGCCATCCTGGTTATAGGCATGGGCTCCATCGCGGATGGCGCCATTGGCCTGGTCCGTATCCAGCGTTTTGTACGTGCTGGACTGCGAGAACGCGACCGTGGTGCGCACGCCACCGGGGGCTGCGCTGAAAAATTCCTGCGCGGTCGTGCGGGACTCGGCGCCGGGTGCGCGGATGTCCCATTTTTCCAGGGCTTCGGGCAGGTTGGCGGCGTGGACCATGTTCACGTCGCGGTGGAGCAGGCCCAGCCGGTCCAGTTCCCCCATGATCGCGGGAATACCGCCCGCGCGGTGCACGTCTTCCATGTGCACATCCGCGCGGGAGGGCGAAACCTTGCACAGGTGCGGCACCTTGCGGGAGAGGCGGTCGATGTCTTGCATGGTAAAGGGCACGTTGCCCTCGTGGGCGGCGGCGAGCAGGTGCAGCACCGTGTTGGTGGAGCCCCCCATGGCGATATCGACCGACATGGCGTTTTCAAACGCGGCCATGGTGGCAATGCCGCGCGGCAGCACGGAGGTGTCATCCTGCTCGTAGTAGCGGCGGGCAAGGTCCACAATGCGGTGGCCCGCCTCCACAAACAGGTTGCGGCGCGCGGCGTGGGTGGCCACAAGGCTGCCGTTGCCAGGCAGGGACAGGCCAAGGGCCTCGGTCAGGCAGTTCATGGAATTGGCGGTGAACATGCCCGAGCACGAGCCGCAGGTGGGGCAGGCGGAGCGTTCGATGGCAAGGGAGTCGGCCTCGCTCACGCCAGGGCTCGCGGCCGCGACCATGGAGGTTACAAGGTCTGCGCGCTGTTCAATGTCATCAAGCGTGACCCGGCCCGCTTCCATGGGGCCACCGGAGACAAAAATGACCGGAATGTTCAGCCGCATGGAGGCCATGAGCATGCCCGGCGTAATTTTGTCGCAGTTGCTGATGCACACGATGGCGTCCGCGCAATGGGCGTTCACCATGTATTCCACCGCATCGGCAATCAATTCGCGCGAGGGCAGGCTGTACAGCATGCCGCCATGGCCCATGGCAATGCCGTCATCGACCGCAATGGTGTTGAACTCGCGGCCAATGCCACCGACCTCGGCTATGGCCTCGCACACAAGCTGGCCCATGTCCTTGAGGTGGACATGGCCGGGCACGAACTGGGTAAAGGAATTGGCGACGGCAATAATGGGCTTGCCAAAGTCGGAGTCTTTTACACCGGTTGCACGCCACAGGCTGCGGGCACCCGCCATGTTGCGCCCGTGGGTGGTGGTGCGTGATCGGTAGCCGGCCATTATGGGGTCTCTCTGCTGTGGTGCTGGGTAAAGCATCTGGTCGTGGGGCATGCGCGGGGGTTCAGGCCGGCATGGGGTTGCGCACATTACGCCACATTGTGCTGGCTGTCAGGGCTGGATTATGCAGAAATGGCTTGGCAGCCTCCCGCGTGCCGTGGGGCAAACCTGCGGGTTGCTGGTGCGTTGTCTGTCGATGTTCCTGATAGCACTACAGTTTTGTGACAAAACTCTGTTTAGTGGGACTTTCATGGGGTCTCCGTGTTGCAGGAGCGGACCGCGTTCAGTATTTCTCGCCCCATCCGGCTGACAGTTCGGAACGGAGAGCAGATGGAAATTCCCGCACGGCAGTCCCTGCCCGCGATGAAACAGGCCCCTTCCCAGCAGGGAAGACAAAAGGGTGACCCCGCCTTCAGGCTTCTGGTTACGGCAACAGGTGTTGGCGTGCTGGTTGTTCTGGGCGCCATCATTGCCGTTATGGTGAGTGGCGGCTGGAAGGCGTTTGCAACCTTTGGTCCGGGCTTTCTGGTTTCCGCAGTATGGAACCCGGTCACGCAGCATTTCGGGGCGGCAGCCCCTGTCTTTGGCACAGTTATCAGCAGTGCGCTGGCCCTGCTTGTGGCCGTGCCGCTGGCTTTTGGCACCGCCTTCTGGCTGACCGCCCTTGCCCCGCCTTCGGCTGCGGCGGTCATTGGCATGGCGGTGCAGCTTCTGGCGGCCGTGCCATCCATTATTTTTGGCATGTGGGGCTTTTTTGTGGTGGTGCCGGTGGTGGCGCACTACGTCCAGCCCGCCGCCCGCCAGTTTCTGGGGCATGTGCCCGGCCTGTCCGCCCTTGTGGCGGGTGCCCCCTTTGGCACGGGGCTGTTTACGGCGGCCCTTATTCTGGCGGTCATGATCACCCCCTCCATTACCGCGGTCATGCGCGACGTGTTCCTGTCCATGCCCACCGTCCTGCGGGAGAGCGGGTACGGCCTGGGGGCCACCCGGTGGGAGGTCATGCGCTACGTGGTGCTGCCGTGGTCCCGCCAGGGGGTTGTGGGGGGCATTGTGCTGGGCATGGGCCGCGCCATGGGCGAGACCATGGCCGTAACCTTTGTGATCGGGGACAGCAACCACATTGGCTGGTCGCTGTTCGCACCGGCCAACACCATTGCCTCGCTGATCGCCCTTGAATTCCCCGAAAGCCCGGCAGGGAGCCTCAAGCTGGCGTCCCTCATGGCTCTGGGCGCCATTCTTATGGCCATATCCTTTGTAACACTCTGGTTCTCCCGCTGGCTGCTGGCCCGTGGCGAACAGGCAGCAGGACGGTGAGGATGAAGGCGAACAATACCCTCATGCGGGCGGACCGTTCCGCCTCGCTGCTGTGGCGGCGCCACCTGTGCGACAAGCTGGCCACGGCCATGAGCTGGCTTGGCATGCTCATTGTGGTGTTCATGCTCGGCTCCATCCTGTGGACCCTGTTCAAAAACGGTCTGGCGGGCATGAGCGTGCACCTGTTCACCATGTCCATGGCAGCCCCCGGGCAGCCCGGCGGGCTGGCCAACGCCATTGTGGGCAGCATTATCCAGACCGGCCTTGCCATTCTCATTGGTGCGCCAGCCGGGCTGATGACGGGCATCTACCTGGCCGAATATGGCACAACCAGCCGTCTGGCCCGCATTGTGCGCTTTGTGTCGGACATGCTGCTCTCGGCACCGTCCATCCTGATCGGCCTGTTCATCTACATGATGCTGGTTGTGCCCTTTGGCCACTTTTCGGGCCTGTCGGGTGCGGTCGCACTGGCCATTCTGGCCATGCCCATTGTGGTCCGCACGACCGAGGACATGCTGCGCCTGGTCCCTGTGGCCATGCGTGAGGCGGGCATTGCGCTGGGGGCGCCCAAATGGCGGGTTATCCTGTTCATTTGCGTGCGCGCCGTGCGCGCGGGCATCATGACCGGCGTGCTGCTGGCCATAGCCCGTGTCGCGGGGGAAACCGCGCCACTGCTGTTTACCTCGCTGGGCAATTCCGAATGGTCGCTCGACCTTGGGCGCCCCATGGCCAGCCTGCCCGTGGCAATCTACCAGTACGCTGGCTCGGCCTATCAGGACTGGATGCAGCAGGCATGGACCGGCGCGCTACTGGTGACCCTGGGTGTGCTTATTATTAATATTGTAGTGCGGGTCGGAACCCGCGGAGGACGGTCATGAGCATAGAGGTTCCCGTAAAGACGGCAGGCATGACCCAACCGGACAGTGCGATCGCCCCCAAGGAGGCCCCGCACCCCGTGGCCATGCAGGTCAAGGGTCTGAACTTCTATTACGGCACGTCCCACGCCCTGCATGACATTTCGCTCGATTTTCCCGAGCGGAGCGTTACGGGCATGATCGGCCCTTCAGGCTGCGGCAAGTCCACGTTGCTGCGCGTGCTCAACCGGATGTATGATCTGTATCCCGGCCAGCGCGCCACGGGCGAAGTGATCTTTGACAAGCAGAATATCCTCCATTCCGGGGTGGACCTTAACGTCCTGCGTTCACGCATTGGCATGGTGTTTCAAAAACCCACGCCATTCCCCATGTCCATCTACGACAACATCGCCTTTGGCATCCGCCTGCACGAGCGTGTTTCCCGCTCCGAAATGGACGGACGGGTGGAGGACGCCCTGCGCCGCGTGGCTCTCTGGTCCGAAGTGCAGGACCGGCTGAGTGCATCGGCCACCGCCCTGTCGGGTGGGCAGCAGCAGCGCCTGTGCATTGCCCGCACCATTGCCGTGCGCCCCGAAGTGATTTTGCTCGACGAGCCGACAAGTGCGCTCGACCCGGTCTCCACCGCCCGGATCGAGGAGTTGCTGGATGAGCTTAAAACCGAGTTCACCATCGCCATTGTCACGCACAACATGCAGCAGGCCGCGCGTTGCGCGGACCAGGTGGCGTTTTTCTATATGGGGCGGCTGATCGAGGTGGACAGCACCGCCCGCATGTTCACCACCCCGCGTGAACAGCAGACGCAGGACTACATCACAGGCCGCTTTGGCTAAAGGCCATTAGGGTAAGGCACGGAGGAAAGCGTTATGGGCAACGAACCCGCACATACCATTACCCGCTACGATCAGGAGCTTGATCGGCTGCGTGGCATTGTGGCGCGCATGGGTGGCTTGGTGGAGCGGCAGACCGCTCAGGCCATTGCCGCCGTGGTGAACCAGAATGAAGAAGCCGCTCTGGAACCCCCCGAGCTGGACCCCGAAGTGGACGCGCTCGAACGCGAGGCCGAAATGCTGGCCATTCGTATTCTGGCCCTGCGCGCGCCCATGGCCGTGGACCTGCGCGTTATTGTCGCCGTGCTCAAGATGAGCGGCGACCTTGAACGGATCGGGGACTACGCATCCTCCATCGCGCGCAGGGCCGCCAAGGTGGAGGTCCTGGACGGGGCCATTTCCTTCAGCGCCCTGCGCGCGATGGCCCGCCTGGTGCAGGAAAACCTGCACATGGCCGTGGAATCCATGGTCGAGAACGATGCCGAGCGCGCACAGGAAGTGTGGAAAGCCGATACGGCGGTGGACGAACTGTACACCACCATGTTCCGCGAACTGGTGACCTACATGATGGAAGACCCCCGCAAGATCGGGCCGTGTATCCATCTGCTGTTCGTGGCCAAGAACCTTGAGCGGATCGGGGACCACGCCACCAATATTGCCGAGCGTGTGTATTACGCAGTCACGGGTGAAATGCTGCCATCCGTGCGCCCGCGCGGGGGTGCTGCGCGCACCAACATCGAGCAGCCCGAATAAGGGCCTTCGGGCAAACGGGTGGCCTGTCCGGCGGGCCGTTTGTGGCGTTTGCGCATCGGGCTACGGGACGGTGCCAAGGCACGGGCACTCTGGCTTTAAACAGGCCGGGGTGCCCGTTTTTTGTTGGTTGGCAGGCGGCCGGGGCAAGCCCGCTCAACTGGTCCTGGTATCAAAAAACGTATGATGCAGCCCCTCCGCCAGCCCAATGGGGGTGACCCCCAGCGTGGTCCGCATGGGGGTGATATCAAAATTCTTGTTCTCCAGCAGGCGGCGGATCTCGTCGGGGCCGATGCGCGGCAGGCCGGGGATATGGGACGCCATGCGGGCAAGGGGTACAAGCACTCCCGCCGGGAGTGTTATGGCCGGGCGTGGGCCAAGCCCCGCGGCTTCGGCCACCATGGCGGCGAACTGGCGGTAGGGCAGTGCGTCCGCCCCGGCAATGACCATGCTGTGCGGCCCGTTCCACGCCGTGTTCAGGGCGGCCAGAATGGACGCGGTGACATCGCCTTGCCAGATGGGCTGCACCAGTGCGCGCCCGCCACCGGGCAGGGGGATGAACGGGAGGTAGCGCAGCAGCGCGGCCAGGCGCTGCACGTTGTTTTCGCCCTGTGCGCCATAGATCATGGTGGGGTGCAGGATAACGCCATTGCGGCCCGAGGCCAGCAGGGCCTGTTCCCCCGCCAGCACGCCATTGCCGTGGGCATCGGGCCAGTGGGTGAATTTGCGGGTGCTGCCAAGGCACACCAGCCGGGCTGTGGGGGGGCTCGCGGCCAGCAGCGCGGGAATGTGGCGGGCGTGGGCTGTGCACACAATGCGCGTGGCGTCGGCCAGCGCTGCGCGCAGTGGCCCGGTCGGGCCGCTCAGGTCCGCAACCCGCACGCCGCCAAGGCCGGTTGCACGGGCGGGGTTGCGCGCAATGGGCACAACCGGCGTGCCCCGCACCGCCAGGGCCCGGCATAAGGCCCGCCCGGACCGGCCCGGGGCCCCCAGAACATGCCCGGGGGACTGGTCGGGGGAGGTCTGCTGCATGGTGCGCGCCTGCTGCGGGGTCCTGTGGGGTTTAAGGCTTTAGTGCGCCTGCACGGACAGTCCGATTTTTTGCGCCAGTTCAGGCATGGAGGCCAGGTTGCCCAGTGTGGCCACCACCAGCATGAGCGGCATGGGCTGGATGGGCTTGATGCCAACGCTCAGGGTCTGCTTGCCCGGATTGGCCAGCCAGTGGAAGAAACCGGCAAAGGCGGGGTTCTGCGCCGTGGCGGACTGGGACTGCACAAAGGCCAGAAAAGCCTGTGGCGGCAGGCCACGGGCGGAGGCCACTGCCCCCAGTGCTTTGGGCACCAGGCCGTGGTCAATATAGGTCATGGCCATGGAGATCACCTGCATGTCCGCGTTGTTGTCGGTCAGCATGGAGGCGGAATTCGCCTGCCCGAATTCACCATTCATGTGCAGCCGCCCCATGTTGGCGGAGTCGACGCTGAAGGTTTCCACGTGCAGTGCGCCGGTTTTGGGCGTGTACGTGTCGTTGAGCACAACATTGCCGACAAAACGGTCATACCCGAGCGAGGGCAGCCAGCCCATGTTGGGCACGGCGGGCAGCAGTTCCAGCTCTTGTACGCTGGTGACTTCCTGCTCCGTGGTGTCGGTATGGTTGGCGTGCGAGAGCACGCGCCTTGCGCGCATGAGCGGGGCTGTGCCGTCCATGCTCAACTGGTCAATGGTGACGTCGCGCGTGCCGGGGTGGGTGGTGTAGGGCGCGCCCGTGGTCAGGGTCTTGTAAAGGTCGGCCAGGGCCACGCCGTCCACCACGACGGAGTCGGCGTGGATATGCCGTGGTGGCGCCACATCGGTGGAAAGCAGCACGTTGCGGGCCTGCAGGTGCGATGTCTCGTTCGCGCCAAAGTTGTCCATGCTCGCGGTGTCGGCCGACAGGTCGGACTGTAACGTGCTGACAAACCCGTGCAGCCCCGTGGCCTGCGCGTAGCCGATGCTCAGGGTTTGCACGCCCGGTGCCGTGGGGTCCTCGGCCTTGGTGGGCAGGGCCAGGTCGTCCATTTCCACCGTTTTCAGGTGCAGGCTGCCTGCGGGGTCGGCGAGCTGGAAGTTGCGAAAGCTCAGGTGGTTAATCCGCGTGACGTCGGAATCCTGTGTGTCGGGCTTGGTCAGTTCCGCTTCATCCGCGGTCATGGTTTCCGGCCCCTGGCGGAAGACAAGCCCGTAAAAGCGCACGCTGCGGCCCAGAAGCCCGGGTTTTGCGCGGGAATAGGTGAAGGAGACATCCGGGCCAAGCGCCTGCTTGAACCGCTCGATCCCTTTGTCGACCATGACATGTTCCGCATGGTGGGCGCCAAACCACGCGATCCCGCCAAGAATGGCAATGCCAGAGACCGTGACAAGAACGTTCTTCTTCACCCGTTGGAAATCCTGCTGTTTTCACCACAGTCTTTAGCTTTAGTGCATGCGGGAGAGGCGGGCAAGCGGGGATGCGGTAACATGTTACCTAGAGAAAAATGCCTGAAAATACGGTCATTAACTGCAATACCTCTTGACGGGGGGGGCGGCACCCATCATAACGCGCCATCAATACGCAACTGTTCTCATATGGAATCAGTGTCATGAAGACCACCCTCTCGCTGAAGCCCGCGGAGGTGACGAAGAACTGGATCCTGATCGATGCCGAAGGTCTCGCTCTGGGTCGTCTCGCCGTCATCATCGCCACGCGCCTGCGCGGCAAGCACAAGCCTCAGTTCACCCCGCATGTCGATTGCGGCGACCATGTTGTTGTCATCAACGCCGAAAAAGTGGCGCTGACCGGCAACAAGGCGGACCAGAAGCTCTTTCATTACCACACCGGCTATGCTGGCGGTATCAAGACCCGTACGGTCACGCAGCGCCTGACCGGCAAGCACCCCGGCCACCTGGTCGAAAAGGCAGTTGAACGCATGATTACGCGTGGTCCGCTCCAGCGTGACCAGATGCGTAACCTGCATGTGTATGCTGGCGCTGAACACCCCCACGGTGGTCAGACCCCCCAGGTGCTTGACGTTGCGGGCATGAACCGCAAAAACGTCGTTAACGCTCAGAAGGGCTGAGACAATGTCTGAAACTCAGGAACGCACAGGCACGCTGGCCGATCTGAAGACCGTTGCACCGGTTCTGGCCGATTCCGCTCCGGTCTACGAAGCCAAGCGTGACGCACAGGGTCGCTCCTACGCCACAGGCCGCCGTAAGGATGCCGTGGCCCGCGTATGGATCAAGCCGGGTAAAGGTGAAGTCACCGTTAACGGCCGTCCGGTTGTTCAGTATTTCGCACGCCCCGTGCTGCGCATGCTGCTCACCCAGCCCTTCCTCGTCTCCGATCGCTACAACCAGTTTGACGTGGTCTGCACCGTAACCGGTGGCGGCCTGTCCGGCCAGGCTGGTGCGGTTCGTCACGGCATCAGCCGTGCGCTGACCCACTACGAACCCGAACTGCGCAGCATCCTCAAGGCTGCTGGCTTCCTGACCCGCGATTCGCGTCAGGTTGAACGTAAAAAGTACGGTCGCGCCAAGGCCCGTCGTTCCTTCCAGTTCAGCAAGCGCTGATCTGGTTCGAACTTCGGTTTTTCGTTCGGCGAGCGGGCGGGGGGACTTTGGTCCTCCCGCCCGTTTTGCGTTCAGGGAGCCAGAAATCAGGGAGCCAGAAAGGTGCGTACGTCACGCGCAAGGGCTGCGCGGCTGTCCGGGCGGGTGTAGAGCATGTGCCCGCCGGGGTACACATGCAGCCCGATGCGCCCGCGCCCTACGGGAATATGCTCCGCCACCCAGCGGGATGAGGCATAGGGGCACACAAGGTCATACGCCCCGTTGGCAATGAACACCCGCAAGGTCGGGTTAAGGGCCAGCAGGCGGCGCAGGGTGGGTATGGGGCGCACAATGGGGGCGTTTGTGTCGCGGTAGTCCCAGGCCTGGCTTATGGCGTAGTTGAGCAGGTTGTAGCTCAGCTCCGTCTGGTAGCGCAGTTCGGTTGCGGCGTAGTGCTCAAAGGCGGTGCCATAGGCATGGCCAAACCCGTCCAGCGTGGGTTCGGGGCTTTCGGCGTTGTCCACCCCTTCGGGGAAGGGGTCGGCAATGGAGAGTGTCGCATCATACAGGGAATACAGGCGGCCCTCGCGGCTGCGAATATCGTGCGCCTCCGGCCGGGGCATGCCGCGCTGCTTGGCGATGATGTCCTGCTCAATGCCGGTGTGGTTGGCCACGGCCTCGTAAAAATCATCCGCCGCATCCCCCGTGGGGGGTGTGCCCGCCAGCGTGCCCAGATACGGCCCCATGGCGTACTGGTAGGCCTTGTCCAGGTGCTGGGCGGTGTTTTCGGGGGTGAGCTTGTGCTGGAGGGCCAGGTTTGCCGCCTCAAGCGAGGGCAGCACAAAGGCTTCGGCCAGAATGTCGTTTTCCGTGTCCAGCAGGGTCATGTCCAGTGCGGGGGAGATCATGACAAGGCCGTTGAGCAGAAAGTTCTGGTCCTCGGCCAGTGCGTTGGCCACCTCTATGGCGCGCAGGCCGCCGTAGCTTTCCCCCGCAAGGTAGCGCGGGGAGGTCAGGCGCCTGTTGGCGCTGGCCCATAGCTGAATGGCCTTGGCAAAGGTTTTGGCGTCCTGGCGCACGCCATAGAACTGCTTGTCCGCCTGCTTGGGGTCGGTGGGGACCGACCAGCCCGTACCCGGTGCGTCCAGAAAGACCAGGTCCGCGGCCCCCAGCCAGCTTTCGGGGTTGGGCCTGATCTGGGCATTGGCGCCATCGGCGGGGTTGCCGGTGGGAAAATCCAGCATGACCGGGCCAGCCGCCCCAAGGTGCAGGTAGGCGGTCGCCGCCCCCGGCCCCCCGTTGAAAAAATACACCACAGGCCGTTGCGCGGGGTCCGCCCCATCGCGCGTGTAGGCGGTGTAGAACATGCGGGCGGTGGGCTTGGCTGCGTCATCACGCAGGGTCAGCGTGCCCGCTGTTGCGGTGTAGGTCATTTTCTGCCCGCCAAAGGTGCCATTGTGGTGGGTAATGGAATCCTTGGGCAGCAAAGCGGCTGTATCGTGGAACGTATCGGTTCCATCGGGGGGTTGCGGTGCCTGGGTGGCTTCGCTTTTCGTGGGTGTGGGGGGTGTGGCCGCAAGGGCCGTGGTGGACAGGCAAAGGGCCATGCACAGGGTCATGCAGGAGGCCATGCAAGGGGGCAGACCGGGCCACAGGCCCGCGCGCGCGGGGGTACTGCTGTACGGTGCTGGGCGTGGTATCACGGTCTGGGTCTTCCTTTGCGGGCTTCTGGTTGGTAGCCATGCTGCTTGTGCAAACGTGTTCCTGCAAGGGTGGGGTGGACTATTTTTTGCCCTAATCCCATGTCTTACACATAACCGATGTTCGCGCTGTTAGGGTGTGGAACACAGGAAAGGAATATTTATGCTCTCTATTCGGAAAATTGCGCTTCTTGGCCTGCCCCTGGTCGCCTTTGCAGGCACGGCCTCTGTCGCGCATGCCGACCCGTGCCTGTCGCTGAGCGGCTGCCTTGAGCAGGGTGCGACAAGCCAGGTGGATTCCGCCAAGGATTCCGTCAAGAACGCAGGAAGCCAGTTTACGTCTGGCGTGCGCGATCAGGCCAAGCAGCGCTGGAACAACGCAACCGAAGCCGAGCGCGAAAAGCTGCTGGCCAAGGGTGGCGCGCTGACCAGCACGGGTGCGAACGCCACGGAAAAACTGAACAACGCGGAAAAAACCGTAAAGGACCGCTGGAACAACGCCAGCACGGCCGAACGGCAGAAAATTCTGGCCCAGCGTGACAAGCTGACGGGTGCGGCCACGGCGGCCACGGCCGCGGGCGGCGTAAGCAGCGCGGAACAGAATGTGAAGGACCGTTGGAACAACGCCTCCCAGAGCACCAAGGACGCGTGGAAAAGCAAGAAAGACCGCCTGAAGTCGGACGTGAACAACGCAACGTCCCTGCCGTCCATTCCCTCCCTGTAAGGGTGGGCATGGCCGTGGGCCCAGGCCCGACAGGCCCAAGCCCGACAGGCACAAAAAAAGGCTGCTCCCATAATTGGGGGCAGCCTTTTTTGTATGCCCCCACTCCAAAAAGTGGGGGGTAGGCGTCAGTTACTTGCGCTTGCGCGAGGAGGAAGGGCCTGTCTTGCCAGCAGGCGGGCCCTTGCGGTCAAAGTTGGCGCGGCCTTTGGGCGGGCCACGGCGTTCGCCAAAGGGGGGGCGGCCACCACCACCCGCACCGGGCGGGCCTTTGCGGGGAGCGGCTGCGGGTTCGACCGTCATTTCGTCCGCATCGGCGGCGGCGGCGCAGGCGGCAAAGCGTTCGGCCTTGTCGGGTGCGATTTCCACCAGCGTGTGGTCGTTTACAATGCGGATTGCGCCAATATCCTGCTTTTTAATGCCACCCAGGCGGCACAGCACGGGCACCAGCCACTTGGGGTCGGCCCGGTCGGCCCGGCCAACGGAAAGGCGGAACCAGCTACCGTTCATGTCCGGCGCGCGTTCACGCGGCTCGCGCGGGGGGGCATTTTCGTCGCGTGGGCCACGGGTGCGGGTGGCGTCGGGTGTGATCACGCGCAGCTGCGCAGGTTCGGGCAGGCTCTTGCGCCACAGGCCCACAAGGGCGGTGGCCAGCTGCTCGGGCGTGTGCTCGGCCACAAGGCGTGCGGTCAGGGCCTGAATGTTCTCGTTTTCCGACGGCGGGAGCGAGAGGAAATGCGCGCCCAGAAGACGTTCCGCATCCGCTTCGGCAATGGCCTGCGGGGTGGGGGCGCCACTCCATTCGGCGGTCACCTTGGCGGCCTGCAGCAGACGCTCGGCCAGGCGGCGGCGTGCGGGTGGCACCAGCACAACGCAGGTTCCCTTTTTGCCCGCGCGGCCCGTACGGCCTGAGCGGTGCAGCAGGGTTGCGGGGTTGGAGGGCAGGCTTGCGTGGATGACCAGCCCGAGGTCTGGAATATCAATCCCGCGCGCGGCCACGTCGGTTGCCACGCAAACGCGGGCCTGCCCGTGGCGCAGGCTTTCAATGGCGCGGGTGCGCTCGTTCTGGCCCAGGTCGCCCGAAATGGCGACAGAGGCAAAGCCGCGCTCGGTCAGGATGGCCTGGAGCTGGCGCACCGCCTCACGCGTGTGGCAGAACACAATGGCGGAGGGCGATTCAATCAGGCGCAGCACGTTCACCACCGCGCGGGCCATGTCGCCCTGGTCCACCAGGACGCCACGGTAGGTAATGTCGGCATGCGGGGTGTTGGTGCCTACCGTATCCACGCGCAGGGCGTCATGCTGGTAGCGCTTGGCAAGCCCCGCGATTTCACGCGCGATGGTGGCGGAAAACAGCAGGGTGCGGCGGTCCTGGGGGGTGGCGTCGAGCAGGGTTTCCAACTCGTCGCGGAAGCCGAGGTCGAGCATCTCGTCCGCTTCGTCCAGCACGGCGGCCTTGAGCTGCGACAAATCGAGGTTGCCGCGCTTGAGGTGGGCGCACAGGCGGCCGGGCGTGCCGACGACAATGTGGCAGCCATTGGACAGGTTGCGTGCTTCCGTGCGGGGTTCCATGCCACCTACGCAGGAGACAATGCGCGCACCGGTCTTGGCGTACAGCCATTCCAGTTCGCTGCGGACCTGCAGGGCCAGTTCGCGCGTGGGGGCAATGACAAGGGCAAGCGGTGCGCCAGCGGGGCCGCAGCGATCCGCGTCGTTGAGGAGCGTGTCGGCAAGGGAGAGGCCGAAGGCCACCGTCTTGCCCGAGCCCGTGCGGGCGGAAACAAGCAGGTCGCGGCCCTTGGCGTCATCGGCCAGGATAGCGGCCTGGACGGAGGTCGGGGCTTCAAACCCACGCGCGGCCAGGGCCTGGGCGAGAGGGGCGGGAGCATTTTGAAAAGGCATACAGGAGGTCCAGACAAACAGGCATGAGAGAGGGAAATAAAGCGTCCTGTCCGGAAAGACCTCTCTCTTGTGCCGGGGGGGATATGCTGCTGACCCGCAACGCCCCGGCAACCTGTAAAAGACATCCTTACTGGAAGGGTAGGTAACGGAAATCCATAAAGACTTCGCTCAGGCTGGTGTCTGGCGCGCCGCCGTCGCCCTCCCACGCATGGATGCGCGAATAGGCAAGCTGCACACCAGCTTCCACCGTACCATAACGGCCTTTAAGGAAACGATACCACGCTCCGATTGTGGCTTCCATAACACTATGGATGTTACTGCCAGCCGCACAATTACTACTCAGCTCGGTATAGCATCCCGTGTTGTTGTAGGCGGGGTTGCCATAACCGTAGGCTTGACCACCTTCCGAGAAGTAGCTGCGACCGGCCTGTTGGTAGCCAAAATAGCCATACACGTCAATGAGCGGGTTGGGATGGGCGATAATTCCCGCCGTTCCCTGCATGGAAAACAGCGGCGATGGCGCGCCATTGGACTTGAGCGTGGCGTCTGGCAGCAGCACCGATCCGTAGCGGCCAATGCCGTAGCCCGCCAGCCCGGCTATGCGGACTTCCACCTTGTGCGGAATAACTGGCAGGATCATGGAGCCACCCCCACCCCCGCCCACGGCGGTGTGGTTCTTGCCCTCCCCAAGGGTGGATACGCGGTCATGCGGGAAGTGGAGAATCCCCTCCACTTCGTAATGGCCCCAGTGCGGGTCCCATGCGATCTTGCCGATCACATCGGGTGCGATTTCGTTGGGGAACAGGGCGTTGTTGGTCAGGCCCGTGCCATCGGAGCCCACGGTGACTGTCTGCCCGCTGGGCAGGACGACCTGCCCGTCCGAGGAGCCGGCGGTAAAGTTGTTCAGGTTGTAAAGTGTCGCCGAGTTTTCAATCGACAGGCCAGTCCACAGGCGGTGGCTGAGGAAGTCCTTTACAAAGCGGAACTGCAACTGCCGCGCCCATGTCTGCCCGACCAGCATGGAGGATTCAATGGTTTCGGGCAGGCTTTCCTGTCGGGGAATAATACCGACACGGCCGGGGGTGAGCATGCTCCACGCCTGACCGGCAAGGAAGTGGAAGTTCTCCTTGCTGTTGTCATACGCCAGGTAGGCCTGGCGCATGCGAAAGGCGTAGCTGTTGCTTTCATACGCATCGGTGGTGGCGGCCCCGGCCCCGAAGTCCATTTCGAACACGCCCGAAATGGTGGAGTATTTGTCAATATTCCCGCGCGCCATGAGCGAGAGGCGGCTGTAGCGCGCACTGCCTTCAAAATTGTCGGTATGGTAGCGTGGTTCGTTCTGGAACGGGGTTGCCTGCCAGAAGTTGAACGTGCCGCTCGCGGTGTGGCGGTTGCTCTCCACGGCGGAGGCGTCAATGAATCCACCCAGAATAAGGGTGACGGGGCCAAGATGGAACACCCCGTGGTCACCCAGCGCACCGGCGGCCTGCGCGCCCGCGGATTCACGCGAGTGGGGGCCAACGCCGTTTTCGGCCACGCGGGAGATCACGTCTTCCGCGCGGTGGCCCACCACGGATTCCACGGTCGGGCTGTCCTCCGTGCCACCGAATACGGGCTGGGCGTCCGGCCCACCGGCATGGAGGTGCCCGCTGGTGCCAAGGCGGCGGACGGCGGTGCCGGCGTCTTCTTCATGGTCGGCGGAGCTTACGGCTATGCCCGCGTCATGGTCGGCCGCGTCCATGCTGGCGAGTTGATGGGCGGCAAGGCCGTGATGGGCGGCCGAACCGCCCGCATGGGCCAGTGTGCGGTGGGCTGCAATCTGCTTTTGCACACTTACCAGAGCTTTTTGCAGCGCGCGCTGCTCGGACTGAATACGCGAGATCTGCTGTTCGAGCGCATCGAGCGCGGCTTCATCCCCCGCGGCCATGGCCGGAGAGCCCAGGCACAGCAGCAAGGGGCCGGAGGCCAGCACCGTGCCTACGCACAGGCTGGCTTTCATACAGTGCGCCCAAGAGGCGTGCAGGGACTTAAAGATGCGCATGCTCTCTTCATTTTCTGGCAAGTGTTACGCGGGAACCTGCTGTAATCAGAACCATTTTAGGCCCCCTTTAGTAAAGGGAGACGTGCTTAAAAAATAATTTCAGAACAAACGCGCGCAGCGTTAAAGAAGGCGCAATAGAGTTTGAAAAAACAGGACATTGCGGAAAAGGAAGTCTTGAAATGGCCAGAATGATCCACAGCATGTTGCGGGTGCTGGACGAGCAGCGCTCGGTTGCCTTCTACGCCAATACGCTGGGCCTTGCCCCGGTTGGCCGCTTTGCGTTCGACAGCTTTACCCTGGTCTATCTGGCCAATGGCGAGCAGAGCTTTGAGCTGGAACTGACCATCAACCATGGCCGCACCGAACCCTACGCTCTGGGCGACGGGTATGGGCACCTGGCCGTATCCGTGGCGGATGTGGTGGCCGAGCACGCCCGCATGCAGGCCGCGGGCCATGCGGTGACACAGGTCAAGACCATGCAGCATGCGGATGTGGTGGTCGGGCGGTTTTTCTTCCTCACCGACCCCGACGGGTATAAAATCGAGGTGCTCCAGCGTGGCGCGCCCGGCCGCTTTGCCTGACCCGGCGCGCGGATAAGGAGCAGGATACGGAGCGGGACATGGGCAGGCCCGCCATGCTATTGGCATACAGGCCAGTGGCGCCACCATGCGTGCGGGTGGGGCATGGCATCCCGGTCCGAATTGGCATATAAGGCGCGCAATGCTGACCTCTTTTTACAAAATGCACGGTCTGGGGAATGACTTTGTCATCCTCGACGCGCGGACGGGCGACCTGCCCCTGACCCCGGTCCGCATTGCGGCCCTTGCCCACCGCCGCCGGGGTATTGGCTGTGACCAGCTTGTCACCCTGCACGCCCCCACGGCGGAGGGGGCGGACGTGTGTGTACGCTTTTTCAACCCCGACGGGTCGGAGGCCGGGGCCTGCGGCAATGCCTCGCGCTGCGTGGCCGACCTTGTGTGGCGGCAGAGCGGCAACGCCACCCCCGTGCTGCAAACCCGTGCGGGCGTGCTGCCCACAAGCCGCGCGCCGGACGGGCTGGTTACGGTGGATATGGGTGCCCCGCGCACCCACTGGCAGGACGTGCCGCTGGCCATGGCGGCGGACACGCTGCACCTGCCCCTGCCGGGGGACCCCGCGGCGGCTTCCATGGGCAACCCGCACGCCACGTTTTTTGTCTCCGACTTCGCCATGCTGGCGCAGGGGCACGCCCTGGAACACGACCCTATTTTTCCCCAGCGCGCCAATATCGGCTTTGCCCGCATGGATGGACCTGAGCACATGCGCCTGAAGGTGCATGAGCGCGGTGCTGGCGTGACCGAGGCCTGTGGTTCTGGCGCATGTGCCGCCGTGGTCAACGCCGTGCGGCGGGGGCTTGCCGCGCGGACCTGCGCGGTGGAGCTGGATGGGGGCACCTTGCAGATCACCTGGTCGGAGCAGACCAACCATGTGCTCATGACCGGCCCCGCCAGCACGGCTTTTGAAGGGACGGTCAACCTGGCCGCCTACCCGCCATGACCACCCGGCCCGAAATCCTGACCTTTGGCTGCCGCCTGAACACGTGGGAGAGCGAGGTCATGCGTGACCACGCGCAGGGCCTTGGCAACGTGATTATCGTCAACACCTGCGCGGTCACGGGGGAGGCGGAGCGTCAGGCCAGGCAGGCCATCCGCCGCGCCCACCGCGAAAACCCCGATGCGCGCATTGTGGTGACCGGCTGCGCCGCCCAGATCCACCCCGAAAACTGGTCCACCCTGCCCGGTGTCACCCGCGTTCTGGGCAATGAGGAAAAACTGAAGGCCGAAAGCTGGTCCCCCGCCGCACTGGCCGAGCCCGTGGCCGTGTCCGACATTATGGCGGCAAGGGAGACCGCGGCCCATCTGGTGACCGAGTTCGCGGGCCGGACCCGTGCGTTTGTGCAGGTGCAGCAGGGGTGTGACCACCGCTGCACTTTCTGCATCATTCCCTTCGGGCGCGGGCCTTCGCGCTCGGTTCCGGTGGGGGCGGTGGTGGAGCAGGTGCGCGCGCTGGTGCACGCAGGCTACCGCGAGGTGGTGCTGACCGGCGTGGACATGACATCCTGGGGGGCGGACCTGCCGGGCAAGCCCGTACTGGGGCAGTTGTGCCGCCGGGTGCTCAGGCTTGTGCCCGAGCTTGAGCGGCTGCGCCTGTCCTCGGTCGATCCGGTGGAAATTGACGAGGACATCTGGCAACTGCTGGAGGCGGAGCCACGGTTCATGCCTTACCTGCACCTTTCGTTGCAGGCAGGCTCGGACCTTATCCTCAAGCGCATGAAGCGCCGCCACCTCGTGGAGGACGCAGCCCATGTTGTGGCGCGGGCCAGACGCCTGCGGCCCGATATTGGCATAGGTGCGGACCTTATTGCGGGCTTCCCCACCGAGGATGACGTTCTGTTCGAGCAGACGCGCGCCTTTGTGGCGGACATGGCGTTGCCGTACCTGCATGTCTTTCCCTACAGCGAGCGTGAGGGCACGCCAGCCGCGCGCATGCGTGCCGTGCCTGTGCCCCAGCGCAAGGCGCGTGCGGCCAGCCTGCGGGCGGTGGGGGCCGCGTCTGCTGCGCGGTATTACGCAAGCCTGCTGGGCCAGCCCCAGCGCGTGCTGATGGAAACCCCCACAACAGGACATAGCGAGCAGTTTGCCCCAGTCCGCCTGACCGGGGCGGACGCCCTGGTGGGGGATATCCTCTCCCTTCTGCCCATCGCGGTGGAAGAGGGCGGGCTGGTGGCGGAAAGGATCTAGAATGGCGCTTGGTTTTTTCTCCCGTCTCAAGCAGGGGCTCTCCCGCTCCACCCAGAAGCTGGGCGGTGGGCTTACGGGTATTTTCACCCGCCGCAAACTCGATGACGAGGCGCTGGAGGAACTGGAGGAGCTGCTGATTACCGCAGACCTTGGCCCCGGTGTTGCGCAGAAGGTGATCGAGTCCTTCCGCGCTTCGCGCTTTGGCGCCGAGGTCACGGATGAGGAAATCCGGGTGGCCCTGGCCGAGGAAATCGCCAGGATTCTCGAACCCGTGGCCGTGCCGTTCACGCCCGACCCCGCCCATAAGCCCCATGTGGTGCTGGTTGTGGGGGTCAATGGCGTTGGCAAGACCCCCCCCATTGGCAAGATGGCCCGCTTTTTTTCGGGCCAGGGCAGCAAGGTCATGATGGTGGCGGGCGATACGTTCCGCGCCGCCGCCGTGGAGCAGTTGCAAATCTGGGGCGAGCGCACGGGCTGCCCGGTTATCGCAGGTCCCCAGGGGGCGGATGCGGCGGGGCTTGCATACGAGGCGCTCAAGCGCGGCAAGGCCGAAGGGGCGGACCTTCTGTTCGTGGATACGGCGGGGCGTCTGCACAACAAGTCGGCCCTGATGGAAGAGCTGGCGAAAATAATTCGCGTCATGCGCAAGTTTGACGAAAGCGCTCCTCACTCGGTCCTGCTGGTGCTGGATGCGACCACGGGGCAGAACGCGGTGGAGCAGGTACGGGTTTTTCGCGAACTTGTGAACGTGAGCGGGCTGGTGGTGACCAAACTGGACGGATCGGCCCGTGGCGGCATTGTGGTGGCGCTGGCCGATGGGTTCGGCCTGCCCGTTCATGCCGTGGGTGTGGGCGAACAGGTAGAGGATCTGCGGCCTTTTTCGGCTATGGACTATGCGCGCGGGCTCGTTGGCCTGCCGGGAACGGAGTAAGGGGTGGGGTGGCGCGGAGGCGACGGAGCAATATTTTGGACCACAAGCCTGCTAAGGTTTCTTGACAGGATATGGTAGCCCCGTTAGCAAGCGCCTGCACCCCCTTTGGAGGTGCGAGGTATGCGTGAGGAAAATAACGATTCCTTTAACGCCAGATTGAAGTCGGCAGAGCGCCGTTACGGTCTGGTCAAGGAGGAAAAACCACCCGTTGATGTCAATGTGTAGGCCGACAGGTCTCTCGCGGCATTGGCGTTCAGGGCCGGGACAGAAATGCTCGCGGGGCTGATTGTGGGGGTTGCCATGGGG
>CALCDN010000074.1 GCA_937900755.1 uncultured Acetobacter sp.
TACGAGATCGCTCAGTGTCTCGTGGGCTCGGAGATGTGTATAAGAGACAGCCCATTCGGGCTGGGTGCTGGGGGCCTGCCCTCAGGTGGGAACAATATCCAGGCCGATATCGAGTGCATGTACACTATGGGTCAACCAGCCAAGAGAGAGCACGTCCACGCCTGTCCTGGCGATAGGGAGAGCTGTCTGGAGTGTAATGCCGCCAGAGGCTTCCACCAGGGCGCGTCCGTCAATCATGCGTACGGCCTGTTCAAGCTGGGGCACGGACATGTTGTCCAGCAGATAAACATCAGCCCCCTCGCAGGACAGGGCCTCATGCAACTGGTCCAGTGTATCCACTTCCAGTTCCACTTTCACCAGGTGGCCTGCGTACTGGCGTGCGGCGTGCAGAGTCTGCCTGATGTCGCCACCACACAGGGCAATATGGTTGTCCTTGATCAGGATCGCATCATCGAGGCGGAGTCGGTGGCTGCTGCCGCCACCGGCCCGCACGGCATATTTTTGCAGGCTTCTCAGGCCAGGCAGGGTTTTGCGGGTGCAGGCGATGCGCGCCTTGGTGTCCGCCACGGCCTGCACAATATGGTGTGTATGGGTGGCAATGCCGCTCAGGTGGGACAGCAGGTTGAGTGCCGTGCGCTCCCCCCCCAGCAGGGCCGTGGCGCTGCCTTCCACGGTTGCCAGCACATCGCCCTGTCTAATCTGGTTGCCGTCCTGCTTGAGCACACTGAAGCGTACGGTCGGGTCGAGCATGGCAAAGGCCTGCCGTGCCCCTTCCAGTCCACAGAGTACACCATCCTTGCGGGTGCGGAAGACCGCGCGCAGGTGTTGCCCGGGTTTGGCCAGGGCCTGTGTGGTAATGTCCCCCCCAATACCCATGTCTTCCATTAGAGCTGTGCGTACAATGGGTTCCCATAGCAGGGGCGGAAGGTACAGGCTCGTGGTCATGGAAGGCTCCGGTTTTGGGGTCAGATCGCCAGCATCCGCTCAACCGCCAGACGGGCGGGGCGTTGCAGATGGTCTGGTATGGTGACTTCCGTCTGCCTGGTTTCCAACGCCTGACGGATATTGGACAGGGTGATCCGTTTCATATGCGGGCACAGGTTGCAAGGGCGGATAAACTGCGTTTGCGGGTATTGTGCCGCCAGGTTGTCACTCATGGAACATTCAGTAACCAGCAGCACTTTTTGCGGATTTTTCTGGTCGATGAATTCAATCATCTGTGCGGTGGAACCCGCGTGATCAGCCGCATCCAGCACATCTGGCGGACATTCGGGGTGGGCAATAACCGTCAGGCCGGGGTGCAGGCGGCGGTATTGCCGGATTTCGTGCGGGGTAAAACGTTCATGCACTTCGCAATGGGCAGGCCATGTCAGCATTTCTATACCGGTTTCGGCCTGGATGTTCTGGGCCAGAAACTCGTCCGGGATCATGATAACACGTGGCACCCCAAGGCTTTCCACAATACGGCGGGCATTGCCGGATGTGCAGCAGATATCGCTCTCCGCCTTCACATCCGCCGTGCTGTTGACGTAGGTGACAACCGGCACGCCGGGATAGCGTTTTTTGAGTTCACGCACATTGTCCGCCGTAATGCCTTCGGCCAGGGAGCAGCCTGCGGCGGTGTCGGGGATGAGAACAGTTTTTTCCGGGTTAAGCAGTTTTGCGGTTTCGGCCATAAAATGCACGCCCGCCATGACCATGGTGGAAGCATCCACTGTTTGCGCGGCCCGCGCGAGTGCCAGACTGTCGCCCCGGATGTCCGCCACGCAATGGAAAATTTCCGGTGTCTGGTAGTTATGGGCCAGGATAACGGCGTTTTTTTCCTGCTTCAAGCGCAGAATGGCCTCAATGTCCGCCGCATAACTGGCTTCCCATTGTTCTCGCAGCATAATGTGGGCAACAGGGTGGTAAAGTTGGTCCCTGCTGGCCATGAGTGATGCAGACATGGTTCTGTTCCGTTTTTCCGCGCTATATATGCTCTTTGTGAGTATATATAGCGCGTGGGAATTGCAAGAGCGCGGCCAAACACTTTTTCAGGAGATGGCGGGTAAAGGGAGCTTGGCGCCAGCCAGATAGCAGTGTTCTGCCGTTTGCGGTGCGAACTGATAAAGCTGTGCGGGTCGTCCCTGGGGAGGGGTGTCGTATTCCGCGGTGCGGCTGACCAGTTTTTGCTGTTGGACAAGGCGGCGAAAGTTCTGCTTGTGCATAAAGCGTCCCGCCAGAGCCTCCATGGCCTGCTGGAGTTGCAACAGGGTGAACTGCTGGGGCAGAAGGTCGAACACCGCCGGAGTATAGCGGATTTTTGCCCGCATGCGTGACAGTGCCGTGGCCAGCACGCGCCGATAGTCACGGTGCATGCTCAGGCCCGGCAGAAGGGGAGCGTTCTGCCATGTGGATTCGGGCACCAGCCCCGCCTCCCACAGCAATTCATAGCGCGCTAGGCTGAGTTCATCATTCCAGCCATGGTCATCCAGGCCAAAAGTGGTGGCGCATCTTTGCCAGCGGTGTGCATTGTCCTGCGCCCAGTGCCGGAGCCGGTCGGCAATGGCCTGCAGCAATGGCCCGGAGGCAGGGGCGCGCCTGTCTTCCCACGGGAAATAGTCGTAGATGGAGCGTTCGGCCAGAGTATGCTCGGAGTTCTGGCGGATGAACGCCATGTAGGAAATGCGGACCATCTGGTGGCCTCGCCCGTGCAGTGGGTCTGCAAATGTGTAAAGCTGTTCGGTATGGCCCAGCTTGAGCCCGGTCTGGCGTTCAACCCAGTTGCGCATGCCCTTTTGCAAGGAACGGTGCTCAACCGTGAGAGGGCCAGACGGAAAGGATCGTCCATGGTCCAATGTGAGAATATGCGGCGTATTGTTGCTTATGCTGACCAGAACGGCCACCAGCTCTGTTTCACACAAGACCGGTTGTGCGGCGTTGGGTAAGGATGTTTCCAAATGGCTGATCATGTCTGGCAAGGCGTAGCTATGGCCGGTCATATGGGGTGAGGGCTGCATAAAGGGCGCATATGCATGTTACAGGGCAGCGTCCGCCCGAGGAGTGGCGCGCCTGGCGGGAAAGGTCTCCAGCCAGACGGAGATATCCTTCGCCAGCAGGGGTTTGCTATAAAAATAGCCCTGTAGAATATCGCAACCCAGTTCTTGCAACTTTGTTTCCTGGGCTTCATGTTCAACACCTTCGGTGACAACCTTGATGCCAAGCCGTTTGCCAATGTTGATTGCTGCTTCCGCAACAACAAGAGAACTTATATTGTTTTCAAAATCTTCAATAAAGCTGCGATCAATTTTGATTTCTGTCAGGGGGAGTTGCGCCAGACGGGACAGGGAGGAAAACCCTGTGCCAAAATCATCCATGGACAAGCCAACGCCAATATCGCGAATGGCGGTCAGGTTCGCGGCTGTTTCGGGGTCCTGTCGCATGGCCACGCTTTCGGTAATTTCTATTGTCAGGCGTTGTGGGGCCAGATTGTATTTTTGCAAGGCGGACAGTATCTGTTGTGGCAGATCAATGCTGCATAGATGAACAGCGGACATGTTAACGCTGATAACGGGAACATAAATGGCGTTCCGTTCCCATTCCACCACCTGCTCGCAGGATTTTTCCAAAGACCATAGGCCAATGGCTTCAATCTGCCCCGTTTCCTCGGCAATGGGAATGAAGGTGGAAGGGGGAATAAGCCCAAGGGAGGGATGCTGCCAGCGGCTAAGTGCTTCTACCCCGCACAAGGTGCCGGTCAATGCGCAGACCTGGGGCTGGTAAACCAGATGGAGTTGCGTTTTCTGCAACGCCTCGCGCAGTGCCGAGCCGATAATAAGGCGTTCACGGACATTGCTGTTGCCGCCTTTGCCAAAAAACCGGAAACTGCCACGGGCCTGCTTCTTGGCCTGGCGCATGGCAATTTCAGATGCGCCAAGTATTTCCTCTATCTCGGTGCCGTCATCGGGGTAAAGGCTGATGCCAATACTCAGGGACGCAACAAGGTCTCGCCCTTTTACTTCTATTGGCTCGCGTGCGATGCAGTTCAGGTCATGGGCGAGCTTGCAGGCTTTTGCCCTGTCCGCATCGGGTATGACAACAACAAAGTCATCCCCGCCCAGGCGCGCGACCAGATGGTGCCCACGGCACAGGGAGGAAATGCGGCGAGCAAGTGTCTGGAGCAGGATATCACCGCAATGGTAGCCCATAACATTGTTGACGTCCTGCAACAGGTCAACATCCAGCATCAGGATGGCAAAGGGCGCCTGCCCGGCCTGCGTTGCCATCTGCCGCAAACGGGTGGCCAGGGCGGTGCGGTTCATAAGGCCGGTAAGGGAGTCAAGATTGTTAAACTGGCTTATTTTATTACGTGTTTTTTCATGCTCAATAATGGAGGCGCAGGAGGAAATGCACCCCGTGACAATTTTTTGCGGCCAGTCGGTTATTTTATCCTTGTTGCGCGAAAAGAGCGCGAAAATCCCGATCAGCTCTCCCGCTCCATTGCATATGGCCGAAGCCCAGCAGTCATGCAGGTCGGCGCTGTGGTCCAGGCCGCGCTTGCTGGCCCAGATCAGGGCGCATGCATGGTTGGGGTGTTTGAGCAGGTCATCCAGATCGGATGGGGTAAGGGCCAGGTTGGTCAGTTTGTCGACCTTGCTGCCGGGCAGGTTTTTACCTGAAAGAATCGACACGCCACCGTGGCTGGAAATCTGGAGGAGCGCTGCGATGGTGTTGGGGACCAGTTCCTCCACCTTGTCGCAGAGCATATCGGCCACATCCTGTATGGTCGTATAGGCCGCGAGGGATGTAAAAACCTGGCTTTGGAGTTCAAGCAGCTTGCGGCGATGGACTTCCTCGGTCACGCCTTTTACAAAAGCCATGTAATAGCGTTTGTTTTCCGGTCCGAGCAGGACGGTGGAAATCGAAAGTTCGGCCGCGACATAATCCCCGTTACTCCGCATGAATGTGATCTCACGCGATGTATTGACGATGCGGTTGATACCCGTCCTGCGGTGGTGTGTAACATAGCTGCCGTGGTTTTTACGATGTTCCACGGGGACCAGCATATCCACGTTGCAGCCCAGAACGGTGGATGCCGGGCACCCCCACAGATGTTCCGCCGCAGCGTTGAAAAAAACGATCCTGTCCATGTCATCAATGATAATGACGCCATCTGTCGCTTGCTCAAGTATGTCGGCGTATAAGGTGTCGACACTGCCTGAAGATGAGAGCGGGTTTGAAAATTCTGGCATGAACTCAATCTTTAAAAATAAGGCTAAACCTGAGGGAAGCCGGCCGCAAGACGACTATGCCAGATAAAAGAACAGCAGACAGTATGGCATAGTTTGCTGTGTGATGCCCCTTAAATTTTGAATATATGTCAGCATAGAAAGTCAATGAAATTTTTTCGGGCGTCGTGTGTCCCATAAGGTATTTGATCGAAAAATAACACGTTATGCAAAATAAAACTGCCATGCTTGCTTTAAAATATAAGCAAGAATTATAAATAGCAAATAGACTGTAAAAAATAAACAAACTCATATCTCATGCTTTCTCTTGGAATGACGCATGGGTATTGTTTTTGTTGCTTTTGTGCATCCAAATAAACCGTTAAGATTTGCAAAAAATGCTTTTACACCAATGTTCTACAATGGAGAATATAATGATTTTCCGGCAGTAATAATCACATTGTCGTGACGAGGATGAACTTATTCATTTTTTGCGTAACGCAGGGTGCGGGCAAGAGTCGCAAGGTGTTGAAAGTCAAGGACACCACAATATATTTGCTGTGCGCATTGACCGTGGAAAAGGGGAGGCGGTCCATATAAAGGGCAATCCGTGATCTGTTGCGCGCTTTATCCTGGCCAAGGGCAATTTTAATGCTGATGATGTGGAGCAAAACATAATATGCAGGTCAATCAGGTGGATATGATCGGGGTTGAAGGGGCAATGGCGTCTCAGTATTTGTGGTGGGAGAGCATGAAAACAGGTTTGATTTTTTTAAGTGCGGCACTCGCTGAAATCGGTGGTTGCTTTGCATTTTGGGGGTGGTTGCGGCTTGGTAAAACACCTTTGTGGCTTTTGCCCGGATGCTGTTCGCTGCTGCTGTTCGCCTATCTTCTGACCCTGATTGATACGTCCGTTGCCGGGCGTGCATATGCGGCATATGGCGGTATTTACATTGTGGTTGCCGTGTTATGGATGTGGCTTGCGGAAGGAACGCAACCGGATTGGTGGGATTTTGTCGGGGCGGGTTTGTGTCTGCTGGGAACGGCCGTTATTCTGCTTGCGCCCCACCCGCACTAGGCCTCTACCGTGACGGGGGTGGTCCAGGCATATTGTATGGTTTTACCAGCGGATACCAAGGGCGGGCGTGCCATTTATAATGCCTGGCCGACCATTGTAATAAGGGCAGGTTTGTAAATGGACGCGGAGTTCTGGCTGACGAAATGGAACCGTAACGAGATCGGTTTTCATGCGGCTCACCCCCATCATGGACTGATCCAGTATTTTCCGCAGTTTGGCGCTTTGCAGGAGTGCCGTGTCTTTGTGCCATTATGCGGGAAAAGCCTTGATATACATTGGCTTCTTCAAAAAAACCATGTGGTTGTTGGTGTGGAGCTGAGCCGTCTGGCCGTGGAACAGCTTTTCTCGGACCTGGGTATTGAACCTGTCATATCCCCTTTATCCGCAGGGATGACGGTGTTTGAGGGGCGGAATATTAAAATTTTTGTCGCGGATATTTTCGCGCTCACAGCGGACATGCTTGGGCCGGTGGATATTATTTATGATCGGGCGGCACTGGTTGCCTTGCCGGCGTCCATGGCCTTGCCGTACGCACGGCACCTTGTGCAGATTACCCGTTGTGCGGATCAGTTTTTGATTTGTGTCGAATATGATCAGGCGCGACTGTCCGGGCCACCATTCGCGGTTATGCCGCATGATGTGAAACACTATTACGCGCATGATTATCAGATCAGGAGTGTGGACAGGCAGCCCGTTGCCAAAGGCATTAAGGGGAAGGAGCCGGGTTATGAGCATATCTGGTTTTTGCACAGGCATGAGTGCAAAATTTAAAAATGAGGCATATTTCAAACCCCGTTTGTCTATACGTTTAATGCAATAAAAAAGTTTATTTTTAAGGATTTGTAATAAAAATATTTTCCAAGTGTTCTTTGAAAATCATGGAGCGCTGGTGAAGACTGTAGTATATATTACACGTAAATTTGTTGTAAAATCCAACATGTGGTCATGCGCGTGAGTAAACCTTCATCCTTCGTCTCCGTTTTTTATCATTCTTTTAAAGGCGCAAAAAAACGGACAGGGGCGGTGATGAATTATGTCCTGCCTATTCTGGTCGTGGCCATATGTGGCACCGCGGTCGAGTTTGATGAATATCAGCACGCCATCGCCGATGTAAACGAGGCCGCGCGACGGGATGGCCAAGCCTACGCCAATCTGATCATGGAACGGTTGGATACGCGGTTTACAGAGCTGGATATGGCATTGGCCGCGCTGCGTGGCCTGGATGACAGGCCAGAGGCCCTGTCTCCACAGGTGGAGCTTTCACTTCGCCATTACCTGCTGTCGCGCCCGGCGTACTCGACCTTCAGTGTTCTGGGTGCGGACGGGGAGAGTATACAATGGTCCACATCTGACCAGAAAAACATGCTGGCCGAACCTTTGCGGGATTTTTCTCCCGTGCCCAAAATGCCCTATCATTTTTTGGGGCCGGTGCATTATTCCGAAAGTCTGGGAACGGTCGTGCTGCCCATGCGCGTGCGTGAAAAAGAAAGTGCCAACACCAGGTATTTTTTAGGCTCTCCCTATCGCCTCAACAGGTTCCTGGATGAACAGGAGTTACCGCCAGACTACAGGAAGTGGGACTTTACGGTTGTAGATACCCGGAATGGGCAATCGCTGACGCATCTGTTGCGTATGCAGATACAGGTTCATCCCTTACTGTCCGTCAAGCCGGAGATGGTTGCGCAGGCTCCGGTCCCTGGTTACCCGTTTGTGGTGCAGACGCTGGTTTCCTCCGTGCGTGTGTGGCGCAGCTATAGCCAGCAGGCACCCGCACGCTGGAGTGCCGAGGCTCTGATTCTTGCATTGCTTGTGATTGCCGGGGAGTTTTTGATTCGTCGGCGTGATCGGGAGCAGATGGTGCGCCTGCGCCGGCTGACCGATTTTAACATGTTCATGGCACAGGCCAGTCAGTGCGCCAGTCAGGCCAATAATGAAGCCGGGCTTTTGCAAGAAATTTGCGATATGGCCATACGGTATGCCCATTTTAAAATCGCCCTGATAACGCGGCCGGATGAAACGCAGCGTTTCCAGATGCTGGCAATAAGTGGTGCCCGGACCTATCTGGATAATGTCCTTATTTCAGCACGGGCAGACATACCCGAAGGACGGGGCACCATTGGTCAGGTATGGCGTAAGGGAACCCCTATTTTTAACGCATCCTTCAAGGAAAATGCTACACTTGCGCCATGGAAAGAACAGGCGTTGAAGCTGGGATTGCGTTCCAATACAGCCCTGCCCATTTACAGGGATGGTAAAGTCTGGGCTGTTTTTAGTGTTTACCATGAAAAAGCCGATATTTTTGACGATCAGTTGCAAATTTTGCTCAAAGAGATCTGTATCAACATTTCCATGGGTCTGGACAGGATTTACAGCCAGCAGATCAGGGCGGCGCTGCTTGATAACTCCGTTGTTGGAATTCTGCTTGTCAAAAACAGGCTGGTTCAGATGACAAACTCCTATGCCACACACATGCTGGGTATCTCCCCTGATGCCCTTTTGGGGCAATCAACCGAAATTCTTTATGCGGATCAGCATGAATTCAAACGGATTGCGGAATGTTATGAACAGCTTGCGCAAAAACGCGAGGTACGGGTAGCGGGCGTGCGGCTTGCCCGTGCCGATGGAAAGATTTTGATTGCTGATTGTTCAGGTGTGCAGTTATCCGATTTGCATAATGATATTTCGGTCTGGACGCTGGAAGATGTGACTAGCCGGGATGTGGCGAGGCGCCTGTACCATGCATTGGTCAATGCCGCCGATGCTGTTCTGCTTGCGACAGATGAGAATGAGATGTGTGGCCGCACCTGTGCGGACCTTGTGCGGGACACGTTGTTCCATGCTGTCTGGATCGGTCGTGTGGACGAGGACGGGCAACTCGAAGTCCTGTCCCGTGCGGGTGAGGGCACGGAAGGTATTGAGCAAGTCAACACTTGCCTTGATGAGTATTGCTCCCGGGTTCAGCCTCTTGTTTTCATGCGCGCCTGGAAGGAAAAGCAGCTTGTTTATGATAATGACGAACTGACCGGGCAGGCCAACAGTCCCTGTTTTGATTTTATAAAGGCCAATAACTGGCGCGCGGTTCTGTCTACGCCCATATGGCGGGGGGACCGGATATGGGCGGTCATAACATTTGCCTCTCCCCAGGCGCGGATTTTTGATGAGCACAGCATAGCCCTGTGCAAGCGTGTCGCCAGTCTTTTGGGGCATGCGCTGGACAAGCTGGATGTCAAGCAACGCATCGAGTGTTTGCAAGAACAGGAAGCCCAGCGTGCCCGGCATGATGTGCTGACAGGCCTGCCCAACCGTCTGGCGCTGGGGGAATATCTGCCGCTCGCGCTCGCGCGTGCCCAGCGTGGTGGCACGGGTGTGGCTGTTGGCCTGATCGATCTGGACGGCTTTAAACAGGTGAATGACACATACGGGCATGAAGCCGGGGACAGGCTTTTGCAGCAACTCGGCCAACGCGTGCGCGCCTTGCTACGCCAGACGGATTACATTGCCAGGCTGGGAGGGGATGAGTTTGTTGTCGTCTTCGAGGGTTTGACAACATCCCAGGCGGCGGAGCAGGCAGAAATTGTGCTGAATACCATGCATGCCGCGGTTGAAGACTCATTTATGGTAACGGCAAGCGCATCCGCCACGGTGGGGATGACGCTGGGCCTAGCACTTTATCCGCAGGATGGAACAGAAGTCGAGCCTTTGTTGAAAAGTGCTGACATGGCCATGTATCATGCCAAGCAGAATAAAAAAACACGTGAAAAATGGTGGTTCATGGCCAGTCATCTTGTGGGGGGCGTGGACGATCCCCATATGGAATAGAGCAGTATGGTTCTGGGCGTGCGAGAGTGCTCCAGATGGAGTATCCAAGGTGATGATCCCGCGTGCGCATGAAGCGGGATTGATTGAAAAACCTGATACCAGAAATACAAAACAAAAAAATACGTTTTACTTTGTGTCAACCGGCCCTTATTGCTACCAAATACTATCCTGAATTCAGGACTTTTCTCACAGATATAGCGGCTTCAATGGACACCAAGACTCTTTTTTCCGGTATGGCGTTGGCTTTTGGGGCGTATGCGTCTTTTTCTGTCAGTGACGCATTTTCCAAGTTGCTGGCAGGCCAGCTTGACCCATTTGAAGTTGCGTTTTCGGGCGGGATTTTCGGCTTTCTCATTCTGCCCTTTATTCGCAGGCCCGGTGAATCCTATCTGGACATTGTCAGGCCGCAACAATGGGGCATGTGGCTTTTGCGCGCGGGCTGCGTTTTTGCCGCCACGGCCGCGAGTGTGGAAGCCTTTATGCTGCTTCCCATGCCCGAAGCCTTTTCCCTCATGTTTCTCATGCCGTTATTCGTGACGATCCTGTCGGTGATGTTGCTTAAGGAGAAAGTGACATTCTGGGCGTGGCTGGCTGTTGTGCTGGGTTTTGCCGGGGTTCTGATTGTACTGCGGCCGGGGTTCAGGGCGTTGCATTGGGGGCATTTATGCGCGCTTGTCGCAGCGTTTGCCAATGCGGGCAGTGTTATTGCCTACCGTCTGGCGGACAAGGAGCGCACGCGTCTGTCCCTGTTTGGGTCAAGCCTGATCGGGCCTCTGGTCGGGAATGGACTCCTTATGGGCTGGCATGCCCAATGGCCTGCGACCCTGGTCGCATGGGGGTATCTGTTCGGTTATGGGTTCCTGGCGGCGCTGGGGCAGTTAATGATGATGATGGCCACCGCCCGTGCGCCCGCCAACCGCGTGGCCTTGCCGCAATACAGCCAGATGGTGTGGGGTGTGGCGCTGAGCTATCTTGTGTTCCGCCAACCGCTGGATGAGTGGACGTTTGTTGGTATTGTTGTGCTCATGTCGTCTGGCATCCTGAACTGGGTGCGGCAGAGAATCCGTTATGAACGTATGGCCATGAAGGAACGCCTTGCGCGGCGCAAGGCCCGCAAGGCTGGCCAACTGGCCGGTTGAGTGAGGCAAGGAGGGGCACGATTTTGGCCCAGAAGTTCAGTTTTCGATGATTTTTGAGCCGAAAATTGCGGATTGCAAAAGAATTTCCAGGGCTGTGCGTGTGTTCATGACGTTGAACATCGTGGCAAACAGCATGCCCGCGGCAACATTCATGGCCGAACTCCACAAGACTTTGGGCAGCGGGCCATGCGGTCCTGGCTTGTCGGGGTAGTTCTGTAAAAAAACGGGTTCCATATAAACCCACATGGCCTCACGCAGGTCTTCTGTTGCGACAAGGGGGCGAAACGGGGCGGCAACAGCGGGTGTGCCTTCCTGGGGCGTGCCCAGCCGACTGGAAACACAGGAAAATTGTGTATTCAGGTCCGGGAAGTCCTGCGTGGTGCAGCCTCTTTGCAAGGCGGGGCTGCTCAGGCAGGGCCAGAGCCCGGGGTTATGCACGCTGGTGTCCCCGTGCAGCAAAAACTGGTTGAGTTGTTCCCCAAACAGGAACGTCCTTCCCCCCGCCAGTGTGTGGGCCAGCATATCCTGTTCGGGTCTCAGGCCCGCATCCATCAATGCCGACAGACTGGCCTGTGCGGCAAACCCGCAAACACTGCCCAGCGCGGCGAATAAGGTGGGGGCGTGGACCCGCCTGTTGTCATCTTGCAGTGGGCGGGGGAAATTGCGTACGATTTCTGTGGTGACCAGATTAAGAAGAGTGGATTCTGGGAAGTCTTTCCAGACAACATCGTTCGTGCCAGCGGTGTGGTTTTGTGGGGTCGGGGCGTGGGGCATGAAAAAGGCCTTGGAATTTTGTATGGAGCAGGATTTTCCATAACGCGAACCGGGGGTTCCATCCAGCCTGCGTGGTGCGGGATAAGGCTGGGAGTGGGCCTAGGCTGGGCCGGGTATCACTGTTGGGGGATAAATAGTTGATGTTAAAAATTTATAAAAACGGGTGGATATAAAAATAAATCAGAATAATTTCTGGATTAATATAAATCCATGATTCCAATATTATAAAGGCGTTTGCCCATTTTTAAAATAAAATTCCAACAATTATAAAAATTAGACCTTGCGCTCGGATTAACATTCTGTGTAAACACAAAAAGTGGATGCTCTTATGAGGCTAACTGGTGCGCGTTGTGTCAGTATTGTCCTGTTAGAAGTTACGATTGCGCACGTGTTCTGTGCGCGACCACGACGTTAAAAAGGAGCCTAGTTATGACAACAGGCACCGTAAAATGGTTTAATTCGACCAAGGGTTTCGGTTTTATCCAGCCTGAGGATGGTTCGCAGGACGTGTTCGTTCACATTACTGCTCTTGAACGTGCAGGCATGGCTTCGCTTAGCGAAGGGCAGCAGATTTCTTACGAAATCGAAGCTGGCCGTAACGGCAAAAAGTCTGCTGTCAATCTCAAGGCAGTTTAAGACCAGACTAGCAGAAATGCTGTCTGAAGCCGCCTTTCGGGGCGGCTTTTTTTATGTCCGGTTTGCTGGTTGAAAACTCAGGCCGGGTGTGGGCTATGTCTTAACCTGTAGCTGATTACCGCGCCGATCAGGCAGCAGGCTGCGCTGGTTATGAACATGGCAGGGTAACCCGAGAGTTCAATAATAGGGCCAAGAGTAAAGCCCGAACCCGCAATCGCCAGGTCCAGGAAAATGCAATAGGCACTTAATGCCGCCCCACGGTTGTAAGGGCCTGCGGTGTTGACCGCCAGAACTCCCAGCGCGGGAAAAAGCAGCGAAAAACCGGCTCCGGTCAAGGCCGCTCCCAGCAGGGCGCTGTTGTGAGATGGAAAAGCACCAATAATAAACAGCCCCACGGCTTCGACCAGCAGGGAGATGATGGCGACAAATACCCCGCCCCGCCGTTTGATCTGGGCAGCAAAGAAAAAGCGGATACAGACAAACACCATGCCAAAGACCGCCAGGGCGGCAGCCGCTCCATTCCAGTGATGCGCCGCATAGTAGAGAGCCAGAAAAGACGAAATGGCGGCAAACCCGATGGAGCCAGCCGCCAGGGCGGACCCGTGCCAGAGCACCAGATGCAGGGCCTTGCGGAAGGGAATGGATGCTTGCGTTGCGGCTTGCGGTTTGGCCCCGTGGTAAAAACCAATCAGGGCAAGCCCGAGCAGGGGTAAAAAAGCGGATAGCGCGCCAATTGCCACAAGACCCCCATATGGTGGGGGGAAAAGTGCGAGTGCCGCGCCAATAGGCGCGCCAAGTGCTATGCCCCCATAAGAGCAGATACCATTCCACGATATGGCCAGGGCCGTGTTTTCGGCCCCCGCGCGGTGGATGTTCCAGATAATGACGCCTGTTGCCGTCCAGCTTTCCGCCCAGCCCAGAAAGAGGCGGCTAACCAGCAGAATACCAAGGGACGTGGTGGGTGCATGATGTATTGTCGCGGCCCAGCCCATGAGTAAGCCTGAGCAGACGCAGGCGAGCAAGCCCCCGATAACCACCGGTTTGGGGCCGATTTTGTCAACCAGCCTTCCAGCGGAGGACCGCGCGGCAAAGGTGGCCGCATATTGCAAGGCAAAGGTAAACCCGGCCAGTGTTGTGCTGTAACCCAGCGTGGTATGTACAAAAATGGTCAGGACGGCATTTGGCAGACCGATGACGATATAGACAAGCAGGTTGAACAGAACGACGGTAAGAACCTTCCTGAGGGGGGATGCGTCTGATGTTTGTGCAATGACCATGCTGCGATTGGAACAGATTTCAGGCCATTTGCACAGCAGGTTAAGCAGAAGGGGCAGAAGGGCATGGAAAAGGGCGGATTCTGCCTGTTTGCGGCGTGTGAGGCAAGGAGTGGTGTAATAAAAATAGACCGATCGGTCTAGTTGTATTGACTGTTTTTAAAAGATACTTTATCCATTACGAATGAGTGTTGTAGAAAAGCATAATGCAGCCAGAAAGCGTATTGTAGAAGCCGCACGTTCTATTGTTGGGGAGCGGGGATTTTCTGCCGTAGGCATTTCCCAGATACTGGATGTCGCCAGTATTCCCAAAGGATCATTTTATCATTATTTTGATTCCAAGGAAGCTTTTGGTGAGGAACTCCTGCGGATCTATATGGCTGACTACCTGCAGAAAATGGACACTCTTTTCTCGCCCGATGTGGGGAATGCGGCGGATCAGCTCTTTGCGTATTTCCGGTTCTGGCAGGAAACCCATGTGGACGGGAAAACAGGCGATAAATGCCTGATTGTCAAACTGGCGGCTGAGGTTTCCGACTTGTCCGAGCGTATGCGCAGGATCCTGGATTCCGGCACGGCCAAAGCCATAGACCGTATTGCCCAGACCATTGCAGAAGGGCAGCAGGAAGGTTCGGTGCGGCAGGGGATGGAGGCACGTGTTTTGGCGGGGGCTCTGTACCAGCTCTGGCTGGGGGCAACCTTGATGGTCAAGATCACGCACAGGTCGCAGCCGTTTGAAAAAACGTGGCAGGTTTCCGAGCAACTCTTGCGTCCCTGAGAGCAAATTACGGGCCTGCATTAAACAGGACTGGCAAAGTTTTGTTTAAAGTTTTTTTTGTTTACAATATGTTACATAGCATGTGCGCGCGATGCAGAGCGGATATGAGACGACCGGTCTAATTTATGCGTTGACCCGATCTATATCCATACATATATAGACAATATGAGATGCACAAAAACAGGCGACCAGCGGGAGGCGCTATAGCCTGGGTGCACCCCGCGTTCTGGCAGAATAAGATTTTTTGCAGAATGAGGGCTAAAGCATAGTTTTCCAGCGGCAGACGGATGGGGCGAGCGGCAGCCGAAGGCTTTCTGTTTGCCCTCAAATAAGTCGACCGGTCTATTTTTTATCCCCAGCCACGGTCAACCTGGATGGGGGACGCCGGGCGGATGTGCTGCATGTCCGTCACGGTGATGTTTAATATTTGTGAGGTAAAAATGGCCTACGCGACAACCAACCCCTATACGGGCGAAGTTCTTGCCACGTTCCCCGATGCAACGGATGCGGAAGTCCAGACCGCTCTGGCACAGGCCCACGCTGCCTATGAAAGCTGGCGCGAAACATCCTTTGCCGAACGGGCACGGATTATGCATGCCGCCGCGGCCATTCTGCGCCGGGATGTGGACAAATATGCCCTGCTTGGCACGCTGGAAATGGGCAAGCTGCTCGAGGAATCCAGAAAGGAAGTTATCCTTTCCGCGGAAATTTTTGAATATTACGCAAAATTTGCGGAAAACCTGCTCAAGCCTGAATCTCTGCCGGTTGCGCATCCATCGGAAGGCAAGGCAACGCTGGTGCATGAACCGCTGGGGATCGTGCTGGCGATTGAGCCCTGGAATTTTCCCTTTTATCAGGTTGTTCGCATTATTGCGCCGCAGCTTTCCGCCGGGAATGCCGTACTGCTCAAGCATGCTTCCAACCTGCCGCAATGTGCGGCCGCCTGCCAGGCGCTGATGGAAGAAGCGGGCCTGCCCAAGGGGCTGTTCCGTAACCTGTACGCCGCACGGCCCCATACGGCCATGATTTTGAATGACCCCCGCGTGTGTGGTGTGGCTCTGACCGGCTCCGAAGGCGCGGGTGTCATTATTGCTGGCACGGCAGGTAAAGCGCTTAAAAAAGCCACTATGGAACTGGGTGGGGCAGATGCCTTTATTGTCCTGGATGATGCCGATGTGGAAAAAGCGGCCAAGTGGGCCGTGCTCGGCCGTCACTGGAACGCCGGTCAGGTCTGTGTGTCCGCCAAACGCCTGATTGTGGCGGATGCCGTGTATGACCGCTTTGTGGCGCTGTACAAAAAAGGCGTTGCCGAACTCAGGGCGGGAGACCCGATGGACCCCTCCACGACACTTGCCCCTCTTTCTTCCCAGGGTGCCAAGGACGACCTGCATGACCAGGTGACACGGGCCATGGGCCACGGTGCGAAGGTGGAAGTGATTGGCGCGGCGGTGCCGGGCAAGGGCGCATTTTTCCAGCCGCTGCTGATGACAGGTCTGGATGAAAACAACGAAGCCCGGCACTGGGAATTTTTTGGCCCGGTTACGCAGCTTTACCGTGCGAAGGATGAACATGACGCCGTGCGCATCGCCAATGATTCCCCCTATGGCCTTGGCGGTTCGGTCTTTACGCGAGATGAGGCACGTGGCGCGCGCGTGGCCGCACGGATCCGCACAGGCATGGTGTTTATCAACCATCCTTTGGCGCCCAAGGCGGACCTGCCGTTTGGGGGCATTGCCCGCTCTGGCTATGGCCGCGAACTGATCGGGCTTGGGATCAAGGAGTTTGTCAATCACAAGCTGATTAATACGGTTGATATTGACGCGCCGTTCTGACGAACAGACCCCGGTGGATGTAGAATTCCACCGGGTTTTAAAAAATAGACTGTGTATCTGATACTTTTTTATAAAAGTATCAGACCTGAAATCCCATCCCAAAAATAATCCTGCCGTGGTTTCCATGCGGCGGACCAGCCGTGTCCGCTCTTCCATCCTGCCTATTTTTAAAAGAGGTTTGTAAAACCAATGTCGTCCAGGTCTGAAATTCTTATTGTTGGCGGTGGTGTGGCGGGGCTGGCTCTTGCAACACGTCTGGGCAAAACTCTGGGCAGGCAGGGAAAAGCCAGGATTACCCTGGTGGATAAAAGTTTTTGCCATGTCTGGAAACCGATGCTGCATTGTTTTGCCGCAGGTACGGTCATGAACGAAAACGATCGTATCAGTTTCATGTCACAGGCCAGCGGGAATTATTTTGAATTCTGGCCTGGTGAGGTTGTTTCTCTTGATCGCGAAAAAAGACAGGTAACGCTGAGCCCTTTTCAGGCTTCTGATGGTACGCCCGTTCTGGAAAGCCGGACATTGACGTATGACGCCATTGTACTGGCGGTAGGGAGTTGCGCCAACGATTTTGGCACGCCAGGGGTCAAGGAAAACTGTCTTTTCATTGATAACTTTGTAGAAGCCAACGCTTTTAACGAGAAGTTTCGCATGGAACTGCTCAAGGCCTTTGCCAATACTGCCCAGTTGGATATCGCCATTGTCGGTGGCGGGGCCACGGGCACCCAACTGGCAGCGGAACTGCACAAGTCGCTTGAAATTGTGGACCCGGTCAGCCTGCATGCCTTTGGCAAGGAGCCCCCCCGGCTCAGTATTACGTTGCTCCAGTCTGGTGTGCGAATTCTTCCTGCTTTTCCTGAATCTGTTTCGGCCGCGGCGCAGCAGGAGCTTGAGCGTATCGGGGTTCATGTTCGCACATCGGCCAGAGTGGCCGGGGCGGACCAGAACGGGTTTATTCTCAAGGACGGCACGCATGTGCCCGCAGCGCTGCGTGTGTGGGCGGCGGGGGTGCGAGCACCCGAAGTCACGCGCGCGTATGGTGGGCTCTCGCTTAACCGTTCCGGCCAGATACAGGTCAAACCCAACCTGTGCGTCATTGACGATGAACGGATATTTGCAATGGGGGACTGCTCCTTTATTACGGATGACCCCTTGCCCGCCACGGCACAGGTCGCCCGCCAGCAGGCGATCCATCTTGCAAGGCATCTGCCCGCATGGATTGAACATGGCAAGGAGGTCCCGTCCTGTATTTTTCATAACAAGGGCGCCATTGTTGCGTTGGGCAACTATAACGGCTGGGCGGCACTGCCGGGTGGGCGCGTACTGGGGGGCGGCTTTATGCGCGGTCTCTCCGCCCGTATTGGCCATATGATGCTGTATAGAAAACACCAGGTTGAGTTGTATGGTATTCTGCGTGGCCTTGCATCCATTTTTGCCGACCGGATTGAAACCTTTATTCGTCCTCCCGTGCGTCTGGATTAACGCTGGCGCGGGCTTATTGTGGGGGGGACGACCAGCCCCGCGTGTTTGTTGCAGACAAAGACTCAGTTCTGGAACGGGTAGTACCGGAACGTGACAAAAACCGTGTTCCCATTTGCCGTGGGGCGGGAGACATTGCCTGCATCGTCCACCCCGCGAAAGGCGAACTTGCGCACGTAGGTATATTGCAGGCCGGTCATGACGCTGCCGTAGCGCCCATCCAGCAGATGCCACCACCCCCCCATTGTATAGGAAACCAGCGACTGGGTCTGGGCATTGCATGTTCCGAGCATGACGGCGCAGCCCGAAAGCTTGGCGTTGGGTGACCCGTACCCATAATAGTTGCCATCCGCCCCTTCATACACGGTGCGGTGGGCGGCTTCCACGCCGCCATAGGTGTAAAGGAGCAGGTTATCTGTCGGGTGGCCGATCAGGCCGAGAGACCCTATGATTTCCCGCAAGGGGGCGGGGGCGCCTGTGCTGCTCAGGGTCATGTCCGGTAACTGGCTGGGGCCATACCGGCCAATGCCCTTGCCTGCCAGCACGTCCCCTACAAGCTGCATTTTGCCCGACAGGAGCGGCGCTGCCATGGAGCCCCCCACGCCGCCGCCAAACGCCACGCGTGAGTGAGCCTGACCGCCAATGCCACCAGTGCCGCCGCCATTGACAACAATGGTGCGGAACCATCGGGCCAGACCATAAAGCTCGTAATGTCCGACGGATGTGTCGACCGCCCCTTTCAGAACAATGTCGGGTGCGGCGTCCAGGCTGTAATGGGCTTCGGGGTCCAGCATGCCGGTGCCCGTGCTGTTGTAGATCACGTGCGGGCCGGATGTCTGCCCCATGGCCGCGGGAATGTTGCCCCCAGAATCCAGCGTTGAATCATCAAAGCCAAGGGTGGCCTGTGGCGTTTCAACAGACAGGCCCAGCCACCATTTGCGATGAAAGTCCTTGATGAAGCGTACTTGTGGAACACGTGTGAAGATAACGCCGGGGATAAGGTTGCTATCCACAACCGGTGGCAGCTGTTCGTGCCTGCGGAGCAGGGTGTTGGCGTAGCCCGTGGTCAGGCTCCATGCCTGCCCGGCCAGAAAGTGCAGACCAAACTCCTGGTCGTCCGCGGCCAGATAGGCCTGCCTCATCCTGGGGACATAGCTGTTGGTCTGCACCGCGTTGGAATTGCTGCCCGAACCGCCAAAGTCACTTTCCACATAGGCCTCAACGGTAACGCCCTTGGCCGGTTTGCCTTCGATCAGCAGGCTGAAGCGGCTTAACTGGGCTGTCGGGCGATATTCCGAGGCATGGGCATTGGGGTTGCCCGAATAGGGGAAGGCCCCCCAGGGGGTGGCGGGGCCAGCGGTCAGGTTCTTGTCCCGGTAGATATTGGACATATCCACAAACCCGCCGAGCTTGACCGAGACAGACCCGATTTTAAAAATGGGGGGCAGGCTGTCTACTTCCGTTTGGGTCAGCGCCGTAGGGCTGGAAGAAGACAGGTTGATGCTTTTAACGCTTTGCGGTTCCTGCGCTACGTCAACAGGTGCGGGATCGGCAGAAAAGGGGGCGACTGGCTGGTTATCAATACGCACCGGGCCTGCCAGGCCTTCCGCCAGTCCCTCGGCCTGCGAAGTGGAAATGGACGGTGCCGCATGGGCTTTGACACCGCCAGGGGCCTGTGCGCTGGAAGTGTATCGGGTGGTGCGGCCTTGCTGCGCGGCATCTGGCAGGTGGCGGAGTGCGGCATGGGTTGCCCGCTGGCCTTTCTGCAGGTCTTTGACCTGTGCTTGCAGTTGCAGAACCATGCTGCGTAGCTGGGCAATTTCCGCGCTGCTGTCAGCCTGTGCGGACTGGGGCATGCAGGTTATGCAGCCTATGGCGCATGTCAGCCCGAGAGACCACAATTCCGACCCATGCTTATGTGGAAAAAACTGCTTTTTCACCCTTGCCCGTTCCTCGTGTGTCGGCCAGGGACGAGTGTATTTGCAACGCCTTTACCGATAACGAAGCAGTGATTTAGCGGGTATTGCTTCCGCACAGATATGCCAATTTGACGACCCAACCATTCAGGCATGGGCAGGGGCTCCTGCGGTCAGGGCGTCTGGTGCGGGCTGGGGGTGTTTTGGCCTGGCGGCGTTATGCGTCCTTGAGCATGCGGATGTTAAGCTGTATCTGCCGGTGGTTGATTTTTTTTATGTAATTCTTTGTTTCCAGATATTTGAATACTCTGCTGGTTGTTTCAAATGTCATGCCCAGATAATCGGCAATATCCTTGCGGCTCATGACAAGGGTGAGCACCTGTGTGGTGTGGTTGAAGTATTCCGCCCTTGTGCTGTAATCGAGCAAAAACCCGATCAGCTTGTTGGTTGCCGTTGGGCAGGACATGAGAATAATATGGTTTTTGGCCGCGATGAGGGAGGCGGATTTTTGCTGGAGCAGCAGGTCCATTACGCTCGGGTAGTCCTGGGCGAGGGTTTGCACGGCACTACGGCGCAGGCGCTTGAGGTGTACGTCCACGAGCGCAATGGCGGACCATGCGTATACCTCGTTTTCAACCGTGCCCAAAAACCTGTCCGGCCATAAAAAATCGAGCACCAGATTACGGCCATCTTCAAGCTGGTAATCAATCCGCAGCGCACCGGATTGGATGAAGTAGATAAAATCCGCACTTTCGCCCTGCCGGAACACCACGCTTTTTGCGGGTTTTCTGATATCGGTAGAGATGCGCTCCAAAATGCAGAGTGTTTCAGGCATTGGAACATCAGAACCATTCGGGCAGGTGCCGCCGGAGTGGTCCTGATGGTGCAGGGGCACAACGTGCAGCACGTTACGGGGTGCCGTACAGCAAAACGCAGGGTGCTTTGTGAATGATCCTGTCCATAGTGCATGCTCCCCGTGACGGTAAACCCATGCTCGCCATGACGGCGAGGTTGATGTCGGGATATAAATAAACGAAACGGAACCGTTTCACAACATCCGGCAGACTACCGCCCGGGGGGCGGGGTTGAGCCCGGCCCTTTGGCCGCATGGTCGATTTATGGGTGAGTGGAGAGAGCCTTTTTTTCCGCAAGGGCCAGTTGTGTCAGGTGTTTTTCGTTTTTTCGTAGGAAAATGCCCGAGCCTGTAAGGCCAAGCAGGGTCAGCACACCTATGGCCATGCCAGTCGGGCCGGAAACTTCCGATATTTTACGGCCAAGCAGGTAGGTACCCATTGTATAGCCCCCGGCCCAGCATGTGCCGCCCAAGGCGTTAAAAAGCATGAAACGCTTCCAGTGCATGTTGCATGCACCGGCCAGCAAGGCCACGAAAACGCGCAGGACAGAGACAAAACGCCCCAAAAAGACAATGGCGCTCCCGTGGTGGCGAAACAGATACTGGCCAAGGACAAGCCGGTCGGGGGTCAGGCCAACCTTGCCGCCGTGCTTTTGCAGTAGCGGCAGCCCGAAGTGCCGCCCGATCAGATAGCCAAAATTGTCCCCGATAATGGCTCCGGCGATTGCGGCAAGGGCAACCCCCTGAATGGCCAGGTGGTGGGTTTTGAGGCAGTAAAGTGATGCGGTGATAATGCAGGTTTCAGCCGGAACGGGCAGGCCCATGCTTTCCATCAGGACAAGCAGGGTCACGATACCGTAACCGTAATGCTGCAGCAGCGTATCCAGATGATGTAGCAGGGGAGCGTCCTTTCTGGTGTTTCCGTATTTCTGATGCAGGCAGAGCGTTGGCGCTGGAAAGGGTTTCTGTTGCATGGCTGCACTTCCAGATGGGGGTGGGTTGCCGCCAGTTGGCGTGTTGCTCCCTTGTAAGAGTATAAAGAGGGTCTGGTGATGCTGGCACAGTGCATGCGGCAATAAAGTTTATAAATTAAAAACAAAAAACAAGTCAATTAATATACAACAATATTATTGTGCACATATTAATTGGTAAACCAAAACTAAATATATGTCGGAAAAGCACAAATAATCGGTTTTTTAACGCTAAATATATTTTTGGGTGTGCTTAAAATTTAAAAAATTCATAGATCACTTTATGCCACTACATAAGGAAATGTGCGCATGGCTTTTGATCATGCAGTATCTTCCATGGGGAAAAACAGTACAAATTCGGTGCTGTTTTTCCCCATGAGAGCCCGGTTTGTTTTCCTGTCAGGGTTCTCATTGGGTATCACGCTTGTATTCAGCGGCGCGGCCGTGCAGAACGCCCGCGCGGATGATGGTTTGTATCTTGCTGGAAGCACGACAACCTATGCTGTGGATGGACACCAAAATTTTTTGACCCCCAGTGGCCAGTGCACAAACTATAATGGATCCCCCCTTTGCGTGGATGGCGGGGCAACACTTAAAATAGCAGGCGCGGACAACTCTGTTTTGTCACAGGGCCAGATTTTTATCGGATACAATCAGCCAGGCACCAGCTCCCTTGTGATTGAGGATGGCGGGCAGATGTTTCTGAATTTTTCCGTTCTGCAGGTCGGGTGGAGTGGAGGAGATGGCCTGCTGAGTGTTTCTGGCGCGGGCTCACAGATCATGGAGACGTCGGGCGGCACTCTTCTGGCGGGAACTGGTGATAACACCAATGGGCTCAGTCCTTTTTATAATACGGAACATATCACGTATGGCACCATTTCGGTAACCGATGGCGCGCGTGTCTTTGCGGGAATCGTGGGTGCGGGGGTCTACCGTAACGGTGTGGGGAGCATAACGGTCGATGGCAAGAATTCCCTTTTGTACGTAAGCCGGGATTACTACGTGAATGGTGGTTCGGGGAGCGATGGGGGGAGTGGCACAACGCGCATCAGCAATGGTGGCCAACTGGTTGTTAACGGGCAGATCTATTTTGGGAGCGATCAAACAGATGGTGTTGGCAGGCTTGTTGTACAGTCCGGTGGTATGCTGGAACTGGGGGACACGGTTGCCAACGGCCAGACTGTGAGTGCCCTGCTTGATGAGGAAGGCGTGGGCGGTCAATCGGATTTTGTGCTGTCTGGGGGGATTATAAGGCTGATCAACTCGGGTTTGACCACGGCAATGCCCCTGCAACTGGAGGGGGGCGTGCAGTCCACATTCGATACCAATGGGAAAACGGCACTCTTGTCCGGCCCGCTTTCGGGGGATGGGGGTTTGACCAAGGCGGGTGATGGCACACTCACGTTGTCGGGTGTGAACACATATACAGGGAGTACGGATATTCAGTCTGGCACTCTGGGAATTTCCGGTTCTGGCTCCATCGCCCAGACGGCGGGTGTGCACAATAATGGCCTGTTTGATATTGCCGGTGCAACAGGTGGGGCGGTTGCCGTGCGTTCCATGGATGGGAGCGGAGCGGTTACCCTGGGGAACTCGACGCTCAACCTGACTGATGGCAACGCCCAGTTTGGGAATGTTTACAGTGGTGTCATCACAGGGAGCGGTGGCCTGAGCATTTCGGGGGGCACAACTGTTCTGACAGGTCAGAGCACCTATACGGGGGCGACGGATATACAGGCTGGTACGCTTGAGGTGGATGGCGGTCTGGCTGGCCCGGTTACTGTGGGCCGCGGCGCCATGCTGTCCGGGCAGGGGAGTGTGGGCAGTACGGTTGTCGCTTCTGGTGCAAGCCTTTTGCCCGGCAGCGCTACGGCGAGTGGTATGCTTACCGTTACAGGCGACCTGAGCATGGAGCAGGGCTCCACGTTGCTGGCCGACAGCGTGTCCACCACGCATGACCTGGTCCAGGTAGGCGGGACTGCCAGCCTGTCGGGTGGGGTTGTGCAGATTCTGGGCTCGCAGAGCCTGCAATATGGTGTGCGGTATGGTGTGCTGAGCGCGGCCAAAGGGGTTACAGGCCAGTTTGCCGCCGTCAGGTTTGACCAGTTTGGTGACTATCCATTTTTAACCCCGACCCTGTCCTACACGCCAGATACCGTAAGTTTGCAACTGTCGCGGAACACAGTCCCGTTTGCAGCACTGGCCCAGACCCGGAACCAGCTGGCTGCGGGGTTTGGGTTGCAGGGGGTTACGGCTGCCAGTTCTGTTGTGCGGGCGGTGGTGCAGCTGGGTGGGGTGCGTGCGGTTCACACCGCGCTGGACGCGCTATCGGGCGAGATCCATGCTTCTGTCCGCACGGTTCTCCTTCAGGATGCGGCCTATGTGCGCCAGGCCATGGCCGACCGGCTGGATGGGGCGTGGTGCGAGAGCGGTGGAGCAGGGAGTGCGGGCTTGCGCATGGTGCAGGTCAGCCACGGCCATGTGGTGGAGAATGGTGGCTGCGTGCCCGACCGCGCCGTTTTGTGGGGCGAGGCCTATGGCGGGTTTGGCTACAATGGGGGCGATGGCAATGCCGCCAGCCTGCACCATTCCACCGCCGGGTTTATCATGGGGGTGGATACGCCCCTGGGG